>CAZXEW010000080.1:0-5699 GCA_964640215.1 uncultured Gammaproteobacteria bacterium | reverse complement strand
AAAAAAGATTTGGGTGTATTCGTGGGTGAACTCGTCGATCGGCAAATTTTTTTCAGAGGCATTTTTAATAATCTTATCGTCGATGTCGGTGATGTTACGAACACTTTTAACCTCATAACCGTTGGCCATCAGGACGCGGAGGAGCAGATCTCCTAAAATCATGGTCCTAAAATTGCCAATGTGCTGGTAACCATAGACGGTCGGGCCACAAGTGTAGATGCCTACTTTCGGAGGATTGATCGGCTCAAACGCTTCGATTCGGCGGGTCAGAGAGTTGAATATTCTCATTTTATTAGACATAGTAGAAGTATAGTTAATTTATCTCGAACCGCAAGAGCGAATAGTAAATATATATGCTATAAGATATAGTTATTTGCTTACGGTGCTAAAATTGGGTAAAATGACCTCATGAATTTAGAAAATCTTTTGGGATTACCAGAAAGTTCTATTGAGGCAGGAATAAGTCTAGAGCAAATCTTGGAAACAACTCTTGCGCAGGGATGGAAGGAAGTGAATTTCGGCTTTAATTTAGGAAAAAGGAATTCAGGGCTTGATATCTTCAGAGGTGAGCAGAGAGTTCTGATCTATAGAGCAAGCTTGGTTGATGAGCAAACTTATGATTTATTCGAGACAATTAAGATACCTCATTTCCCAGTTTGTTACACCCCACTAGACAAGCAAGATCGGATATTTTTTGGCACAGTTGAGATCCCTGTCGGGACTAGAGGATTAGATAGCATGCGTTACCCTGACCAAAAACAAGTAACTGGATATTTAGGGTCAGTAGAGATTATGCGAAAAATTGCCGAGTTGTTGGCTTTAATATATAAAACAACTTCACGGGTAGTTCCGGAATTGAAATTAAGTAAGTTAGCTTTAATACCGGGGGCTGACCAACCGATTAGAATAATACCACCTCTTGAGTTAATTGGTGGCAAAAGTTGGAATCATTTAGTCGGTCAATTAGCTAATGATTTAAAATTTCAAGATCCAAATAATAACCACAGTTTTCAAGTAGAAATGTTTCAAAGACAGTTCGGGGAAATATTAAGAACATGACCGAAGTCCCGACAATTAGCCGACCCCCTAGATACCTTCAGTTCCATGAAGAACCACAAAAGTTTAAGTGGGAGAAAAAACCAGATCCAGTTGTCGATACAGCTGCTAAAGCTCTGAAGAGACATCGGGAAAAGCAATTGAGAGTTTTTGATATTCACACTTCAAGTTGCCATGACGGGGTTTATGTATTGCCGAATTGGAATGGTTACCTACCGCAAAAAATTGGCCAGGCAAGAGGTGTCAGTGATTTATTAATTAGAGGTGGCAGCGCACATAATGTTTCTTTTGGCCTAGCTGATGTCAGAAATCCAACCAGCGGCACTCCTTCAACTATTAGAGTGGCTATTAAGACATTCGATAATGCTGCTTTTGCAACACGTGAGTTAGCTAATAACTTGACTGTCTTGGAGCGCGGCTTTGCCTCAACAAATCCGATGTTCGGGATCTTTGATTCTAGTCACGGTTATATTATTACTCCGGCCAGAATGGATGTACAACCTTTGGATACTGAACCATGGCATCAATTTAACTCTTCAGATCTTGAAGTCAGGGAACATTTTGTCTCCAGACTTGATCAAGTAGCCAAGCTGTTAGCTGATTTAAATTCAAAAGGGATAAATCATTCAGATTCGCAAATAAAGAATTTTTGGGTTAGTAATTACGATGGTACAATTGAGGCGATCGATTGGGAAGCAGCCAATATTTCTGACTTACCGGTACTACCTGAGGTCTTATTAAAAATTGCAATTGACGATTTGAGGATACTTTTTAGCTCTCTAAACGGCGATTATAAAGACTCGCAGTTGGATGTTTTTACTGGTCCCAAACAAGGTCGTTGGAGCCAGTTTAAAGCTTACGTTCTCGAGCCTTATATCAGCCGGCTAAGTGAGAATCTGTTCAATTCGGGTGAATTAACTGATGGCTCGTTAAATTCAATTATAGCCATTGAAGATGAACTAGCTAAAATATTGAACGTTTAGGCTCCGCCTTTTTTGAGTTCGGTTTTGCGCTGGGCCTGAAAGATGGCGGTGGTTGTTTTTTGGCGCTTTTGGATCTCGAATTGTTTGATCCGTTTTTCCTCGGCCAGCTCTTGCTCTTTTTGTTTTTTCTGTTGATCATCCTCCATCCGGCGGCGTTTGTTGCGCTCCTCATCGGTCTGGAAAGTTTTGACGAAATTGAGGATAGTTTGGATTTTGCTTTGTTCCTGCTCTGATTTGGCAGCCGGTGGAGTGGTTGGTTGGTTAGATGGCTGGTTTTGGGTTTGAGAGGGTTGGGTGGGAGAAAGAACTGTTTCGACGGTTTCGTTGACAACATCACGGGTGGCATCAACGCCGGGTTTGATCACCGCTTCAGTCACATCGCCGGGTAATTGTTTAACAAAACTGCCTAATTTAGCCATCTTAGTTGGTAGTTAGTAGTAGGTAGCTGGTAGTACGGGAAAAACAATTAGTGCCCGTTCTACTTACTACGTTCTGCATACTATATTTCGCGAAAGATATTTTCATATTTTTGTCGATTGGCGGCGGAATTCTCGACAGATCCTTGTAAGCACACGTTTAGCTTATCAAATTTCCAATATTTTTGCATGAAGTCAGTTAAGTCAGCGGTGGTAATTTTCTGGATCAGAGCGATGTAGTCTTCTGGCAGCAGGACTTGGTCGCGCCAGAGCAGATCGTTTTCGATCCAGCCGGCGATGTTCGAGGGGTGGTCAAAGGACATCAGCCATTGGTTACTAAGGAAGTTTTTGACAAAGTTGAGCTCGTCAGGATTTGGACCGTGGTCAACAAAGTTTTTGAGTTCGAGGGCGATTAGTTCTAAAACCTGGTCGAGGCGATCGGGCAGGCATTCGCAATCTACATAAGCGTAGCCTAAGCCGGGTAGCAGGCTGAGACCGGCGTTGACGCTATAAACATAACCTTTTTGGTAGCGGAGTAGTCTAAATAGACGACTGTTGCGCAGACGAGCCAGAATAATGGTGCAGAGATTTTGTTTGAGTATTAACGCCAGGGGATCTTCGAGTTTGACTGAAGGAAAGGAGATATCAACGTAACATGAGCCGAGTTGGGCATCGGGACGAATGGCGACTTGGCGTTTGGAAAGATGTTTGCCGGTGATCGGCGGGTACCCGGAGTAGGGGGTAGTTTGATTTGGTTTTTGAAAATAGGAGCTTAAGAGGTCGGTGAGTTCATTTTCACTAAACTTTCCAGAGACTAAAAGGTAGGTATTTTTGGGTAAAAAATATTGCTGATGGTAGTCAATAAAGTCTTGGCGGGTGAGGGATTTAATCGTGTCTATTTCTCCCCCAATATCTAAAACAAGCGGACTGGATTTGAGATAGCGGGTTTGTTTGAAAAATTGATTAATTTTGAAGCCGGTTGAATCACGTTTTTGGGTGATTTCATTTAAGACCGCCTGGCGTTCTTTTTCAACAGCGTCTTCGACAAAAAGGGGCTGGAAAAAAACTTCGCTGGCGATTTTGAGGGCGTCCTCGAGGTGGTTGGCAGGGACAGTGGTGGAAAAATCGACGCTGGTGAGCGAGGTGGAGGCGCCGTAAGTCCCGGCTAGTGACTCAATGAATTCGGACAATAGTTCGCCAGTCGGGTACGAGGGGATGCCTTGGACGAGCATGTGCTCCATAAAATGGGCGACACCGTTTTTGGATTTGTCCTCAACCAATGAGCCCCCCTTGATGATGGTGCTGACGTAAACGGATTTGAGTTGGGGCAAATTATAGGTAGCGACTTTAATGCCGTTTTTTAAGTTAAATGTCTTTAACATATTCTATGTCATCCTAGAGTATCGATATTTGCTCTGGTCATTCTGGAGGCTCAATTCTTGCACTTGTCATTCTGGCAAGCTCTGCGCGACCAGAATCATCTTAGGTTATCTGTTGGTATAAGTCTACAAAGGATGGATTTAATTTTCTGATTAGATCAAGTTTGTCATTACGGTTCAGATCTTTGATCTGTTTTTCTCTAATAATTGCTTCTAATTGGCCGTCAATCATTTCGAAGTAGAGTAATTTGTGTAAACGGTACTTTTTGGTAAATCCTTCGACTATTTCTTGTTTATGCTCGTATACTCTTCGAACTAGATCATTTGTTACTCCGGTATAGAGAGTCGGTCTTGTATTACCCATTATGTATACAAACATTATTTTGATTCTGGATGCGCGTAGCTTACCAGAATGACAAAGAAAAATTAACCGGGCAGGTTGTTTGGGTTAATTAATATTCCTTCCGGCCCTCTAAGGCCCGTGTCAGGGTGGTTTCGTCGGCGTACTCCAGGTCGCCGCCGACCGGCAGGCCGCGGGCGATGCGGGTGACTTTGACGCCAAGTGGTCTGATCAGGCGGTCGATGTACATGGCGGTCGCCTCCCCTTCCATGGTCGGGTTGGTGGCCAGGATTATTTCTTTGATGGTGCCGTCCTTGAGACGGGGCAGAAGTTCTTTAATATGTAGCTCTTCAGGGCCAATATTTTCTAAAGGCGAAATCCGGCCGTGGAGGACGTGGTAGAGGCCGCGGAAATTGGCCCGCTCCAGAGCCAGGACGTCGAGGGGATCTTCGACCACCGCCACTAAATCTTTATTTCGGGAGGGGTCTGAGTCAATTTCGCAGGGATCTTGTTCGGAGATGTTGAAACAAACCGAGCAGATGACAGTTTTTTCTTTCAGATCAAGGGCGGCCCGGGCCAATGCTTCGGCCTCGGATTTTGGAGCGTGAAGTAAATGATAGGTTAACCGCTGGGCTGATTTTGGACCGATTCCAGGCAGACGCTCAAAAGCTTCAATCAGATCACGGACAACTTTGGGGATGGTGGCCATAGGAATAGGATTGTACCAGTTGTGTTAGGGAGATCCAAGTTAAGGAAGCTATGGACTTCGTGCGATTAAAGATTTAAGATTAACGATTTTAGGACGATGAAAAATGGCAAAATTGAGACGTTTACAGATTTGAGAGTTTGGGAAGAAGGCCATAAATTAGTAATATTGATTTATGATTTTACTAAGGGTTTTCCAAAAGCGGAGGTTTATTCGCTAGTTGATCAGATGCGAAGAGCAGCATCTTCAATTACGGCGAATATCGCAGAAGGATTTGGTCGGCAAACGTTCAAAGACAAATTGCAATTTTACTATGTGTCTCAGGGTTCATTGTCTGAACTAAAAAACTTTTTACTGATTGCTCGTGATGTGGGGTATTTGAATCTGGATGAGTTTGAAATACTGAAGAACCAGTCAGACCTAACGCATCAATTATTGCAAGGTTTTATCCAGAAAACAAGATCTTTCGTTAATCCTAAATCGTAAATCTTTAATCTTTAGGATTACATCCCGGGGAGGCCGAGACCGCCCATCAGACCTTTCATTTCTTCGGCGGCGACTTTTTGGGATTGTTTAAGGGCTTCGTTGACGGCTTCGGTGATTTTGTCAAAATTAGCCTCACCGTTGATCGAGACAACTTTTTGATCAGCAGTCATAACCACGATGACTCCCTTGTGCTCAACGGTGATTTTAATGCCGGAGAGCCGTTTTTGGACCTCCATGGCCTGGTCGCGCATCTTTTTAAGGTCGCCGAGTTGTTTGATGTTGTCCATTAAGCCCATTAGTTATTTTCTCCTATGCTATATTTTGGCATTTTGC
>CAZXEW010000079.1:0-7502 GCA_964640215.1 uncultured Gammaproteobacteria bacterium | reverse complement strand
TTCACCAGTCAAAACAGTCATGATGGTGTTTGATTTAGCTTTTTTGCAGTTCGAGGGGATGTTTAAAAAAAGAGATTTGTGGCAGCTAAAGAGTTGGACTGGTTATTCTATAAAACATGCTGACAAGATTATTACGATTTCTAATTCAACAAAAAAGGAGATCTTGAAATATTATCCAGTTGAGAGCTCTAAAGTAACTGTGGCTTATCCGGGTTACGACAACCAAATATTTAAGCCGATTAACGATCGGGCGGGCGTTTTGGGCGTGCTAAATAAATATAAAATTGAGGGTAAATATGTGATTTATATTGGAACTATTCAGCCCCGAAAAAATTTGGCCCGTTTGATTGCGGCCTTTGCCAAGATTGACGATGTCAAGCTGGTGATTGTTGGGAAAACTACCGGTTTGGGGCGGCAGGGTTGGATGTTTGAGGAGATATTGGCTTTACCCAAAAAGTTAGCTATCGCCAGTCGGGTGATATTTTGCGGTTTTGTCCCGAGTGAAGATTTACCATTTTTGTTAAATGGGGCAGAGGGTTATGTGTTGCCGTCCCTGTGGGAAGGTTTTGGAATCCCGGCGGTGGAAGCGATGGCTTGTGGGGTGCCGGCAATTGTCTCGAACGTGTCGTCTTTGCCGGAGGTGGTCGGGGAGGCTGGATTGCTGGTTGATCCTGAGTCGGTGGACCAGATCGAGCAAGCGATTCGAACGCTGGTGGTGGATCGAAAATTACACGATCGTTTGTCCAAGAAAAGTCTTGAACAAGCTAGTAAATTTTCCTGGGAAAAAATGGCTAGACAAGTGATAAAGGTGCTGGAAACATGAAAGTCTCGCTGGTAGTACCAAATTGGAATGGGGCTGAAAAGTTAAGGCAGAATTTGACGGAGGTTTTGAAGGTGCAGATGGTTGATGAGTTTATAGTAGTCGATGATGCCTCGTCTGATGAAAGCGTTGAAGTAGTAGAACGAGATTTTCCGGAGGTAACCTTAATTAAAAGACTCAAGAACGGGGGTTTTTCAAGCGCTGTTAATGATGGGGTAAAAGAGGCCAGTGGGGAGCTAGTCTTTGTCTTAAACAGTGATGCGGTGCCTGAGGTGAATTGTTTGATGGCGGTTTTGCCACATTTCGAGGAGAAAGAGGTGTTTAGCGTGGGTTGTAGTGTCGGAGGAAACTGGAATTGGGCCGAATTTAAAGATGGTTGGTTTTGGCATAAAATGGCACCAGGCAGTCCACCGTCTGAGGCTCATGAAACTCTGTGGTCATCTGGTGGTAGTGCGGTCTTTAGAAAATCTGTTTGGGAAGAGCTGGGGGGTTTGGATGAGCTGTTCAATCCATTTTATGAAGAGGATTTGGATATTGGTTATCGGGCCCGCAAGAGAGGCTACAAAAATATTTGGGAGCCGAAGTCTAAAGTCGAGCATTACAAACAAAAAGGGGTGATTGCCGAAAATTTCTCGAAAGAGCATGTTCAGCGAGTAGCTGAGCGCAATCACTTGTTTTTTATGTGGAAAAATCTGACTTCGAAAGAATTGATTAATGAGCATATCAGTGCGTTGATTAAATATTTGCTATTACATCCGGGCTACTGGAGGATTTTTTGGTCGGCACTATTAAAACTGCCTGAGGTCAGAAAAAAGCGATTGGTTGAGGCTCGGCAACAAAAGGTAACTGACGAAGAGATTTTAAGCAAGTTTGAGGTTTAATGAGTTATAATTCGAGCATAGCGAGGATTTCAAGCTTCGCTTATAATTAAGCTATGCTCTACCTGGAACATTTCAAAATTTCACCAAAAGGGTTTAAAGCTGTGGATAAAAATGGTCAAACTTTGACAATCGGGGGTGTTTTTAAAAAGGGATTGTCGCGGCTGAATAATTATAGTTTGGATTTTGATCTGATGCTGCTAAATATTATTACTTATATCCCAATCTATTTTATCAGGTGGTTTTTCTTTAGTCTGACCGGCGTCAAAATTGGTCGAGGTACGCATCTGCATACAGGCGTCCAATTTTATTTACCCTCTGGTGTCGAGATCGGGCGGGGGTGTGTTGTTGGGCGAGGAACTTTTTTGGATGGGCGGGACAAGCTAAAAATTGGAAATTATGTAGATATCGCCTCAGAGGTGATGATTTATAACAGCGAACACGATGTCAATTCCGAAGATTTTAAAGCGGTCAGCGCACCTATCGAGATTGGTGACTATGTCTTTATTGGGCCGAGGGCGATTATCTTGCCAGGAGTGGTAATCGGTCGAGGAGCGGTGGTGGCAGCCGGGGCGGTGGTAACAAAGGATGTGGAGGAGGGCGCAATTGTGGGCGGGGTACCGGCCAGAATAATCGCTCAGAGAGCGGTCAAAGATTTTCACTACAAATTGGGCCGGGTTAGATTATTTCAATGATCAAAAAAGTTGTATGGGTGGTCTTTTTGCTTGGACTAATATACGTGGCCTGGCCAGGTCCGACCTCGATCGATGATTTTCCGCCGCTGCCGAGTTCAACTAAGTCGAATTTGCCTGGGGATACGACCCAGAATCCGAACATCGCAGCCTACTATTCCCAGTTTGATCGAAATTACATTACAAAATATTACCGGTCTATTTTTGAACAGATGCCGATCTCTTTTTTGCCCCTACCGGTGATTCGAATAAACCATCGAGTCGAGGAGGCTTACGGCTTTGTTCGTGATCAACAGGAAAGTACGTTTTTAGAAGAGTTCATTCATCCGATGAGAGAGTCGGTTTTTGTTAACGGTTATGAACCCGCGATTGAGAATCAGATGAATGGTGTGCCTAGCGGGTTTATCGAAGACCATATTTCGATTTATGGCAATTTTTATGCCTCAAAAGCGACCTTGAGGTATTATCCATCGAGTTGGATTTGGCGGGTGCTGATTTATTTGGTGATGTGGGTGTTGATGGGGATGTTATACAAATTAACTAAACAGTTTTTAGCAGAAAGGTATGTAGCCTCTCCTGAATGAAAGTTGATGTCATAATAGTTAACTATAATACCAAGCAGTTGCTCAAAGATTGTCTTGATAGCATCGGGCGACAGATTTGGCTACATGAATTGACAGTTTGGGTGGTGGATAACGGCTCCAGCGATGGATCAGCGCAGATGGTTAAGAAAGATTTTGGCCAGGTCAAGCTGATCGAGACGGGCCAAAATCTTGGCTTTAGTCAGGGTAATAATCAGGTGTTGGACACCTCGGTAGCGGATTATTGTTTGCTGCTTAATTCGGATACAATTGTTTTGGAGGGGGCAATCGACGGGTTAGTTGATTTTGCTAAAGAGTCTAAATTTGGGATCGCTTCGTGTCGATTGGAGAATAAAGACGGCAGTTTTCAGCCGAATGCTGGTGATCGGCCGAATTTGGTAGCGGTGTTTAATACGCTTTCATTGTTGGATGATCTGTTTGGATTATTTGGAATGGTAGTGCCGTCTTTGCATCAGACTAACAAAAAATATTACCTAACTGGCCATCAGGTGGGTTGGGTGTCAGGATCGGTGATGTTGATCAAGCGCTCGGTGATTCAAAAAATTGGCAGTTTAGATAAAGCCATTTTTATGTATGGAGAGGATGTTGAGTATTGCATCCGGGCCGCTAAAGCTGATATCAAAGTGGGTTGGACAAACCAGGCGGTCATCACCCATTTGGGCGGGGCAAGTTCAAAGGACCCGAGTTTCAACCAATGGTTGGGAGAGTTCAAAGGCTTGTTGTACATTGCACGGAAGTATGGGTTTTTTGGATACGATTGGTTGTTTAAGTTGATGTTCTATGTTTTCATTTTTTTGAGAGTAGTGGTGTTTTGGTTAATCGGAAGGAGGCAGGCTGCTAAGACTTATGTCCGGATTATATCGGCTATTTGATAAATATTTTGTCTATTTAGTGTTGGGGGTGTTGGTACTGATACCCCTTAACCCAAAACTGCCTCTCCTAAATGTGGTTGGGACCTATGTTGCAATCAGGTTGGAGGATTTGGTGATCGCGGTGGTGTTGGGAGTTTGGGTGATATTTAATACCAAAAACTTCAGATTGCTTTATAGCCAGTTGATTATCAAAGCAATTTTGCTATTCTGGCTGATCACTTTTATTTCGTTGCTGTCAGGGATTTGGGTAACCCATACAGTCAGTCCGGGGTTGGGTTTTTTACATTGGTTAAGACGAGTGGAATACATGTCCTTGTTCGTGGTTTCCTTTACCTGCCTGACAAGTTTGAAGCGGATTAAGCTGGCAGTAGTGGTTTTTTTGATCACCTCGGCGATTGTCGCGATTTATGGGTTTGGGCAGATTTGGCTAAATTTTCCAGTCATCTCGACCAACAATAGCGAGTTTTCGAAGGGCCAGATATTATTTTTAAGTAATAATGCCCGGGTTAATTCAACCTTTGCAGGTCATTATGATTTGGCGATCTATCTGTCGATGGTTTTGATTATTTCGGCCTCGCTATTTTTCTATTACCGCGAGTTAACTCTGAAGGTGGTGGTGGCGATCAATTCAGTAGCGGCCTTTATTTTGTTGGGGTTCACGGCGGCGAGGATCTCATTTGTAGCGGCGGTACTAGGGATAGCTGGTGTGTTTTGGTTGTTGAAACGTTGGTGGTTGTTACTTGGAGTGGGGGTGGTGGCTGTTGGGTTGCTGGTGGCAATTCCGGATTTGCGGCATCGATTGGTGGCGACCCTAACTGTCAATATTTTAAATGGCGGGGGCGCAAAATATAGTCCGTCTCCCGACACCTATACTATTTTTACCCCGATCAATCGGATTCCGGCAAATCAAAGAGCCAGCGTTGAGGATAGGCTGAAACGAGAGGCAACTGCTTCAAGTGGTTCATCTAGAACAACCCCGGGAGATGCGGTGGCTGGTGAGCCGGTGAATAGTACTGAGTTGGGGGTTTATCGGTCTTGGGGGATAAGGTGGAATGTCGAGTGGCCGAGGGCGCTAAATTCATTCTACAAAAATCCGATCTTGGGAACTGGTTATTCGTCGATTGCCCTAGCGACTGATAATGATTTCTTGCGATCTCTGGGGGAAACCGGTTTGCTGGGGTCGCTGGCGCTTTGGTTGATCTTTGCGATTATTTTGAGAAGGCTTTATTTTAATGTTTATCATGCCAGTGGGTATCTGAAGTATTTAAGTATTAGCTCGATTTGCTTAACGATGATGGTCTTTTTGACCGGAACTTTTATTGATGTTTTGGAGGCATCGAAGGTGGCGGAAATTTTCTGGCTGGTTTTGGGGTTGTCCTGGGCGAGTGTGGAGAGTAAGTTAGTAGTAAATAGTAAGTAGTATGTAGAAAGCATGAAAAAGGTCATAATAGCTTTAGTTAACATATTGAGGTCGCCGTACTTTTGGCTGAGTTTGATTGTAATCGGGGGACTGCTGGTGCGTTTGTATAAAATCGACAATGCCATCGCAGATTGGCATTCGTGGAGGCAAGCTGATACCGCGGCTGTAGCCCGCAACTTTTACCAGGAGGGGTTCAACCCCTTTTTGCCAAAGGGTGATGATATGTCGGCGATTTCGGAAACAGGAGCGGCCAACATTGGCAGATACCGGTTTGTCGAATTTCCGATTTACGGAACGCTGGTATATTTGGGTTATCTGCTAAACGGTGGAGTAAGTGTAGTTATAGCCAGGTTGGTGGCGGTGTTATTTTCACTCGGGTCAGTTGTTTTTATCTATTTTTTAGCCAAGAGGTATTTTGGGGTAGTGACTGGGCTGATCTCGGCCGGATTATTTGCTTTTTTGCCATATAATATATTTTTTTCCAGAGTTGTTTTGCCGGAGCCTTCCCTGGTCTTCTTTTGCTTGGGGATGGTTTATTTGACAGACCGCTGGATTTTTGAAGGCTCCAGGAAGTTGTATTTTTTGGCTGTTTTTTTTACTCTGGCGGCTTTTTTGACCAAACCGATGGCTGTGTTTTATTTGCTACCTTTGGTTTATTCGTACTACCAAAAGGAACGACGGTGGTGGCCGATCCCGGGGCGTTACTTTTATTTCTTGTTGCCGGCACTGCTGCCGTTACTGGCCTGGAGGGTTTGGATCAATACTCACCCCGAAGGAATTCCGATGTCAAATTGGCTCTACAATGGCAACGGTATCCGGTTTAGGCCGTCCTTTTGGAGATGGATCCTGGCTGATCGGTTTGGGCGGGAAATTTTGGGGGTAACCGGGACATTTTTATTTTTTATCGGTTTAATTATTAGAACTACCATAAAGGAAAAGTTATTACTACATTTTTTGGCTTTATCTTTGTTGGTTTACTTGGCTGTTTTTGCGACCGGCAATGTCCAGCATGATTATTATCAGATTTTGATTGTACCGGCTTTGGTGATAATGGTGGCTAGGGGGGTGAGTGTGCTTTTTGAAGGATCGCCTGGTTTGGTGCCAAGGATTTGGACTATGCCGCTGGCGGTGTTGTTTTTAGTGTTAATTCCTTATTTTGGTTGGCAGGAGGTTAAGGGTTTATATCAGATCAATAATAATTCGATCGTGATTGCAGGGGAGAGGGCGGATCAGATTTTGCCAAAGGAGGCGATCGTGTTGGCGCCATATTTGGGGGACACGGCCTTTTTGTATCAAACTAACCGGCCTGGTTTTGCAATTGAGGTCAACTCGGTTGATTTTATGAAGAAAAATTACGAGTTGAGTGCTTACGTGGCGGTGGCTAAGGATACCAAGACCGCCTGGTTGATGAAAAGATATTTGGTGTTAGATGAACAGCCAAATTACGTAATTATTGATTTGACGAAAGATAACCCGCAGTTTAATCCAGTGACTGCCTCACCAGCCGAACTGACCGAGCCAAACTAGTTATGAAAGTATTAATGTTAACTCCCTATTTGCCTTATCCGTTATTATCGGGTGGCCAAACACGAACTTATAATTTGCTCAAAAAGTTGTCCGGTAAACATCAGATTACCCTGTTTGCTTTTATCCGAAAAGATGAAGAGAAAAAATATTTAGCTGAGTTAACTAAGCTCGGGATTAAAGTCAAGGTTTTTAAGCGCCGGCGGGCCTGGCAGTTAATTAATATTCTGTTGGCTGGGGTGTCGTGGTTCCCGTTTTTAGTTTGTATCTATATGTCCCGCTCCTTAAAAAAGCGGATTGCCGAGGAGCTTGAAAGCGGTCATTACGATGTCGTTCACGCCGAACCGTTTTATATTGTACCGAATTTACCTAAACTGTCAGTTCCGCTTCTGCTGGTTGATCAAACAATTGAATTTATTGTTTATCAGCACTTTGTCGAAAAGTATAAATTTTGGCCGCTGAAGCCGCTGCTCTATTTGGACGTTTTTAAGATGAAGCATTGGGAATCAAAATACTGGCAGCAGGCTGACCAGGTTGTAGCAATGTCGACTGAGGATAAGCAGATAATGGAACAGGTGGTGCCGGGGCTGGATGTCGATATCGTTCCAAACGGAGTGGATGCTAAATATTTTGAAAAGAGTACCAAAAACCTCGATTTTGAGTTGATAGAGCATGATTATCCGATCATATTATT
>CAZXEW010000078.1:0-12655 GCA_964640215.1 uncultured Gammaproteobacteria bacterium | reverse complement strand
TTAGCAAAAAATACATAGAGCGAGGCCGAAGGCCGAGTGGATAGAAGGCGGCGCGGGAAGGGGCGCGCCGCCTACCTTTGCGATTGGAAACGAGTTCGGATTTTTCGATAAACGCTCACTTGTGTCGGAAGATTTGAGATGATGACTTACTATTTAGTTGGTATTTTGGTTTTGGGATTAATAACGGTAATAGTGGTGGGAGAATTTCGGACATGGAAGGTTCAAAGTGATCCTAGGCAAAAGTTGTTTTTGAGCGGGCATTTGCCGGTTAGTGCGCCTGACGGGTTGTATACAGGAACTGTAGTTGAGCTGAAAACCGATTGGCAGGGCAAGAAATTTGACGCGACAAATTCGGCCGGGGTAAATATATTCAAGAAGAATGATCAAGAGATGGAGAGATTTCCGTTTAAGACAGCTATCGGAAAAGGGGTGGTTGATAAAAATCTGGACGTTTTTAAGATTGATTACAGCCAGACGAGGGATGATTGGTGGGTGAGGTTTGTACTGGATGAGGTGGTCGAATTGGCGCCGGGGAAATTTTTGGGTAAGGTTCATCTTCGAATAATTCCTGGGTTGCCGTTTGCAATGGGCTATTTTGAATTAGAAAAGTAGTAAGATTGGAGATTCTGGACGCGTAGACTTGCCAGAATGACATATTATGACTGACAAAGTAAGAGAAATGGCGCCGGTGATCCTGGAAGCCGTTAAAAAAGCTAATAATATTTTGCTCCATTGTCATCCTTCGCCGGATCCGGATAGCGTCGGGTCAGCGCTGGCGATGATGCATGTCTTAAGGGGTATGGGTAAGGCAGTGACTCTGATAAGTGGGGACTCAGAGCGGCCAATTGCCTGCGCTTTTTTGCCTGGTTTTGATCAAATTCAAGAAAAAAGTTATTTCGATATTGATATAAATGAGTTTGATCTATTTATTATCCAAGATAGTGCCTCGGAGGATATGATCTCTAAGCTTCAGAAAGTGGTTTTGCCGGAAAATTTAAATACTATCGTAATTGATCATCATCTTTCAAATCGAGGTTTTGGCAAGATTAATCTGGTTGACAGCGCCTATGTTGCTGTTTGCGAATTGCTTTATGACATGTATAGTGCCTGGGAGATCGAAATTTCGAATGAGGTTGCTAGATGTTTGTTGCTTGGGATTTATACCGACTCTGGGGGTTTTAAATATCCGCCAACAAATAAATATACTTTTAGGATGGTGGCAAGCTTAGTTAATATTAATCCGGACTATTCTCAGGATATTTTTGAGTTTGAAAATAACAACTCTCCGGAGCGCCTTTTGGCGATCGGATTAGCTTTAACCCATATTAAGACTTACTTTGGCGGCCGGGTAGCTATTTCAGTGGTTTCTTATCAAGATTACCAAAAAAACGGCATTTCCAAAAAAGATACTGAGAAGTTGGACATTGCCAACCAGTTAAAGTCAGTGGTCGGTTGGGATCTGGCAGTTTCACTTGGTGAATCGGAAAAAGAGGTGGTCGGAATAGGACTTAGGACCAGGAATGTTGACGAATTTGATTTGACCAAGCTGGCCTTAGCTCTAAACGGTGGTGGGCACAAGGCGGCGGCAGGTGCAGTGATTGAAAAATCGTTGGATGAGGCTATAAAAATGGTTTTAGAGGCGATCCAAAAAGTTTATCCAAAGTTAGGGAAGCCTTAGGAGAAGAGATTCCACGCTAGGACGCTCTGAATGACAAACAGCTGGAAATTTGTTATCTGAGCTCAAAGATGGTACCATTAACAGGCCGCTTAGAGGGCGGCTTTTTTGATGGAGAGCTAATTATGAATAATTCAATTAGGAACGTGGCTATAATATCTCCTTTTGGGTATGCCTGGGCTGATACTAGCCTGGTATTTTTGTGCCTGCATTTAGCTGTTGTGACAATCCCTGGATGTAATTGCTACGGAGGACAAATTGAATAATAGTATTAGGAACGTAGCAATTATATCTCCTGATAGGCTCTTTAGTAGGGCTTATCAATCATCGAGCAATGAGTTTTCTAATATACTGATCAATATTTCCCTGGATGTTATAGCCACAGAGAGGATCATATGAATAATTCTATAAGGAATGTGGCTATAATAGCTCACGTTGACCACGGCAAAACAACACTTGTTGATGCTTTGCTGCGGCAAACCAAAACCGCTTTAAGTAAAGAAAATCAAGAAATGAGCTTAATTATGGACTCCAACGAACTTGAAAAAGAGCGCGGGATTACGATATTCTCGAAAAATGCTTCGGTCAATTGGAAAGGTACCAAAATAAATATTATTGATACTCCCGGACACGCTGATTTTGGTGGAGAGGTGGAGCGTGTTTTGAAGATGGCAGACGGCTGTTTGCTGTTGATCGACGCTAAAGAGGGGCCGATGCCCCAAACCAGATTTGTGTTGAAAAGAGCTTTGGAACTCGGGCACAAAATCATTGTGGTGGTTAACAAAATTGATAAAGCTGATGTTCGGATTGATCATGTGATAAATAAGACTTTTGACTTATTTTTGGAACTTGGCGCTGATGAGGAATCGGCCTATTTTCCGGTCGTTTATGCCTCCGGTAAACAGGGTTTGGCTGCTTTTGAGCCAGATTTAGCTAAAATGACCAGCATCGACCCAGTTTTTGAAGCGATAATGAAATACGTACCGCCACCGGCTGGTGAATCGGATAAACCGTTGCAGATGCTGGTGACCCAAATAAGTGCAGATAATTTCAAAGGTCGGATTGCCACTGGCCGGATTTACAATGGGACGATCAGAGCTGGCGATGAAGTGATGCATATTAACCGCTCGGGTGAGAAGAAAAAAGCCCGGTTGACATCGCTGATGACTTTTTTGGGTTTAGATAAGATCGAGGCTAAGGAAGCGTTAGCCGGGGATATTGTGTCTTTGTCAGGGATAGCTGATATTACAATTGGAGAAACTATCGCTGCGATCAGCGATCCGAATGCATTACCATTGTTGGATATTGAAGAGCCGACTGTCCGGATGGTGTTTAGTGTTAATAGTTCGCCTTTTTCAGGGCATGAAGGAGAGTTTAAGACTTCACGTCAGATTCGGGATAGGTTATATAAGGCGATGGAGACTGATGTTGCTCTAAAGGTTGAAGATAACCCGTCGGGGGATTGGACAGTTTCAGGTCGGGGAGAGCTGCATTTGGCCATTTTGATTGAACGGATGAGACGAGAAGGGTTTGAATTTCAGGTGTCCAAGCCTCAGGTGATTGAAAGAGTAGTAGATGGGGTTAAAATGACTCCTTATGAACGGCTATTTATCGAGGTGCCGGAGCAATATTCGGGTTTGGTGATGCAAAAACTGGGTACTAGACATGCGGCGATGCAGGACATGAACACTGAAAATGGGGTGGTTTTTTTGGAATTTTTGATCTCGACCAAGGAGCTTTTTGGGTATCGGAGTGAGTTTATCACCGACACCAGGGGGTTGGGAATCTTGAACGCGACCTTTTATCAATTTCAACCTGACACTGGTTTAACTCCTGTCCGGGAACGTGGTTCGTTGGTGGTTCATGAAGATGGGGCAACTAAACTTTATAGCCTGTTAAATGCTCAAGAGAGAGGGACTTTGTTCATCGGACCGGCGGTCAATGTCTACAAAGGTCAGGTGATTGGCCAAAATGCCAGGCCAGGTGATATGAGTATAAATATCTGCAAGGAAAAACAGCAAACAAATATGCGCAGCAAAGGTGAAGGTACAAATGAGCATTTTGATTCTCCGCAAGTGATGACTTTGGAGGATGCGATTGAGTATATTGATGAGACTGAGCTGGTGGAAGTAACGCCTAAAAATATTCGTCTGCGCAAGATTGATTTATACGCTACACGTTAAGACCCAGCCCTTTGAGTTTGTCATGATGGTAGTTATAATACCCCCATGAATTGGGTTGATCTAGTGATAGTATTGCTGCTGGTCTTTTTTGCGTACGAGGGCTTTAATAAAAGTTTTATTGGTGAATTATTGTATTTACTTTCGTTTATAGTCTCGTATTTCTTATCGATAAATTGGTATGGTGCGCTAGCAGCATATTTACAGGTAAATTTTCAAGTACCCCATTCTTTGGCTAATGTGTTGGCTTTTATATTAATTTGGTTTTTGGCGGAAGCGATAATATTTCCGCTAATTTATCTGCTAATTCCGCGGATAAGATTTTTAACTAGTCTAGATAAAGCTTTAAGCCCACTATCTTTTTTACCATCACTGCTGAGAGGTTTGGTATTTGTGGCAATTTTGCTGATATTGGTGGGGACTTTTCCGATTCAGCCTGGGATAAAGGTGGCAATCCAGGATTCGAAGTCGGGTTCAATCATCTTAGCAAATACGCAGGCATTAGAAGGTCCGCTGAGAAATGTCTTTGGTGATGTTAGTGATGAGACGTTAACTTTTTTAACGATTAAGCCCAAGAGTGATGAAAAAGTTGATTTAGGATTTCAAACCTACAATTATCGACCCAACGAAGTTTTGGAGGATAAAATGATCGGTTTAGTTAATAATGAACGTAAAAGCCGAGGCTTGAGTGAACTGATTTTCGATGATAACCTGCGCCAAATCGCCCGGAGTTACAGCGCGGATATGTTTAACAGAGGCTATTTCTCGCACTATTCGCCTGAGGGTCAAACAGTGGCCGATCGAGCTCAGAGTCAAGGAATTGATTATTTGATAATTGGTGAAAATTTAGCCTATGCACCCAGTTTGAATTTGGCTCATAATGGATTGATGAACTCTCCGGGTCACCGGGCCAATATTTTGGCTGAAGATTTTAACAAGGTCGGAATTGGTATTATGGATAGTGGAGTATATGGACTGATGATTACCCAGGTTTTTAGTAATTAAATTATGGCTAAAACGATTTTTAATGGCAAGATTACCTTGACCTCGGTGCTGTTTTTTTTGGTTTCGATCATAATTTTAGCGTTTAACCCTCTTAAACTGCCTGATTCGACGACCCCAGTGCCTGCGGGAACTCAAGCACCAATTGTTAGCACCTCGAGTTCGGGTTTGTCAGTCAAAGTTACCAAGGTTGTTGATGGAGATACGATTGAAGTCGATCTGAACGGCAACTTAAAAAGAGTCAGGTTGATTGGTATTAATACCCCGGAAACAGTTGATCCTCGGCGAGGGGTCCAATGCTTTGGTCATGAAGCTTCCAGTGAAACCAAATTACTATTGAACGGTCAATCGGTAGTTCTGGAGAAGGATGTCTCGGAGCATGATAAGTATGATCGACTGCTTCGGTACGTCTATTTGCCTCGATCTGATGGGACAATGCTCTTTGTCAATGATTATTTGGTCCGGGTCGGATATGCCCAAGTGTCTTCGTATCCACCGGATGTTAAATACCAAACTAGATTTGTTCAGGCTGAGGAGGAGGCTAGGAATAAGAAGCTGGGGTTGTGGGGGAAATGCTACAATAACTAGTGTGGTTAGGCGATGAAAAAGTTTATGATTCAAATTATCTTTTTGGCGGTTCTTAGCCTGGTGGCTTTTGTAGTGACGACCAATCCCGGATCGCTGGATAGGTTTTTAAACTTCTTTTCGGCAGGCTCGATTTTGGGTACTCCGATCGCCCCGGCGAGTAATAAAGTGACGATTGGGGATGCGGTCTTAACTGTTGAGGTGGTGGATACTCCCGAGAAACGATCAAAGGGTTTGGGCGGAAGAGACAGTTTAGGTGAGAATGAAGGAATGCTGTTTATCTTTTCAAAGCCTGACCAATATAAATTTTGGATGAAGTCGATGAAAATCCCGATTGACATAATTTGGATAAAAGGTGACGTGGTGGTGGATTTGCTAGCGAATGTCTTGCCTCCAAGTGTTGGGCAAGATGACAGCAGTTTGCCACTTTACTCGGCCAGCAGCCCAGTTGATAGAGTGGTTGAAGTTAAGGCTGGTTATATTGATGCCCACAATATCAAAATAGGTGATAAGGTTAGGTTTGAGTAGGCACTAGACTCTAATTATGAAAGTACTGCCTTTAAAATCGATTTGGCCGGAGGATATTGAAGAGTTTGGTCTGGAAATAATTAATTTAGTCAAGCTCTATCATCATGGTTTACCTATTCCGGATGGATTGGCAGTGTCGGCTCCGGTTACTGAGCTTGAAAAAGTCTTCAAATTAGGTAATTACCAAAATCCAGAGGTGTTGATGTCGAATTTCGGGACGTTTTCAGAACAAGCTCTAAAGATTGGTTGTCCGGAAAAATTGTTAGAGCAATTACCTTCAAATAGGCAAACTGCAGATTCGGTCTGGAAGGACCTGTTGAAACAGTGGTTGGAGGAGTTGAAGAGTCTGGTTCACCGTCAGATTAAGGATCCGGGGAGGAGGCTGACTGCCAAATATTGTCTGTTTACCAACGTTTTGCGCTCGTCAGGAAAAATCTATTACTCGAAAGAGGCTGGGGACAGTCAGATCGTGGTGGATCAGGGCAATATTTCTCCTTATTATCAAAAACAACTAGATGATTATTTAACTAAACTGCGAAGTATTTTTCTTTTGAGCTATTCTTTTAACTGGGTGTTGGACACTGAGATTAAATTTTGCAAAGTCGAGCCGATGGGTGAGGAGGTCGAGTCAGTAGTCGGGTTGAGTAAAGAAGTTGTTCCTAATCGGATATCAATACCGCTGGCGACAAAAGTTTTTGTCAACATTCAAGGAAGCTACGTGGTGCCGGATCAGCCTGATGGTTTGGTGATCGATGCTGAATTAATTGGTGGGTCGGTTAATTTGAGCTTCTTGCTGGTTGAAGCAGCGACGTCATTTCCGAATACTACTCTGATTTTTAAACTGGCAGATCGGGTTGGGAGCTTTGGTGGTTCCAGAGGCAGCTATAGGTTATTACATGATAACGACTTACTGGAGTCGCTGGTGGAGAGTTTTTTAACGGCCCGGAATAAAAAAGGGTTGCTCAATGTTGCGATCGGAGTGCCTTTTGTCCGCTCAGTAGATGAATTTAACCGACTGAAACAGAATTTGTCAGCAATCGGTGTGTCACGAAAGGGCAGTTTGAAACTGTGGATGGAGGCAGCGGTGCCGGAAAATGTTTTGAACCTGGAGGGGTATCTGATTTCGGGATTGGACGGCGTAATTTTAAACCTTGATGAGCTGCATGCCTGGGTGGGTGGTTTTAATCCGGCTGAGACGGATTCAGCGGCCTACAAATTTAAAACATCAGCGGTGAGGGGTTTGCTGGAGGGAGGGTTGAAGCTACTAAGTCGCTCGAAAGTACCGGTTCTCGCTGGCGGTAAATTGATTGAAGATGAAAAGTTTTTGAAATTTTTGGTTAAAAACGGAATTTTGGGAGTGATTGTTGATGGCGGCGAGAGTGCGTTTATCAAGAAAAGTTTAGCCAAGGTTGAAAGTG
The DNA here is from genome assembly GCA_964640215.1 of uncultured Gammaproteobacteria bacterium. Lineage (GTDB taxonomy): Bacteria > Patescibacteriota > Microgenomatia > Daviesbacterales > UBA10151 > CAZXEW01. Next base: position 5,267 of record CAZXEW010000078.1, on the reverse strand, counting down.
AGCATATCAAGGTTAGTCGGGGTGAAAAATCATGACCCATTCGCCTTTGGCGCTTTGGGATTTGAATTTGGCGATCCAATCCTGGATGGATTTTGTTTGGACTGCTTGATGGATTTTAGTCAGTTCGCTGGCCATGGTGATAGGTAGGTCTGACCAAACTTGAGCCATTTCTTCAAGGGTTTTGACAGTTTTGAAGGGGGATATATAGGCGATAAAAGTGGTAGGTATAATTTGGCTGATTGCCTGAATATTTTGGAAGGTTTTGAGCCGGTGAGAGGCTTTGTCAGGAAAATAGCCCAGGAACATGAATTTGTCAGTCGGCAATCCGGATAGGGTCAATGCGACCACGCCGGCGAACGCGCCGGGGAGCGAGTCGACGACGATGTTATTTTTGAGACATTGACGGACCAGTTTAAAACCCGGGTCGGAGATTAGCGGGGTGCCGGCGTCGGAAACTAGAGCTAAATTTTGACCAAGGGTTAGCTGATCGATAATTCGTGAGACGATTTTGATTTCGTTGTAATCGTTGACGACGGTGAGGGGTTTTTTGATTGAGTAATGGTTTAGCAGGATCGATGTGCGCCGGGAATCCTCACAGATAATGCCGTCGACACTTTTAAGGACTTCCAGGGCCCTTAGAGTGATATCTTTTAAATTACCGATCGGGGTTGGTACTATGGTTAGCATATGGTTTGTTCAGGCATAAATATTTTAAACAATAACGGCAAATATATCAAATTGTATCATTTTTATCAGCTAAAGCAGAAAATACGACCAGGAGGTTGAGAGTATTGTTATTGAAGTTCCGCAAGTGTTAATTCAGGAGGGGGTTTGGTGCCGGTTTTACCTTCGACGGTTTTGAGTCTTTTCTCTAGTTTTTTCATATTGTCATTATAGAGTTTATACATGTCACCATAAACGCCGACTTCATTTTCTAAGTTTATTAATGCTGTTGTATGTTGGTCTAAGGTAATAGTATGATTATCTAGCTTTTCGTTCATTACTGATTGCTGATCTTTGATCATGCGGATATTAGCAGCTGTGGCATGTTGAAACAATTCCAGTTGGGATACTTTATGTTGGAGTATTTCGAGAATCTCTTTTATTGGAAGAATTGTCGATTTAATTTCTTCTTTTATGATTTCTCTAAACATCTTAAAATCGTTATCTGTCATATGTAGTATTTTAAATCAGTTGGGGCAGTAGAAACAATTGGTTAAATAGCTAGTTAAATCTTCTAATTACTCCGACACAGTGGCCTTGGATTTGGACGTTGATAGCAAAGATTGGTTGCATAGTCGAATTGGCGGGCTCGAGGCGAATTCGGTTAGGTTCTTTGTAATAGCGCTTCAGGGTAGCCAGGCCGTTATCAAGGAGGGCGACCACGATCTCGCCGTCTCGAGCCGCAGTCGTCTCCTCGATAATCACAAAATCACCGTCCAGGATACCATCTTCGATCATAGAGTCGCCTTTGACCTGAAGGACAAAGGATTTGCGCCGATTAGACAAATTGACAGAGTTGGGTGCTACTGAGATAGTAGCATCAGGATCGGTATAAGGCATGATTGGTTGGCCGGCGGCGATGAAACCGAGAACCGGCAGCTCGACATTTTGGAGTTCGTTGGCGATTTGGTTGTCGAGAATTTCAATACCCCGGACTGCCCCCTCAAACTTTTTAATGATGCCTTTGGTAACCAAAGCCTGGAGATGTTCGTGAACTGTGGCCAGAGAAGAAACTCCTAAATATTCAGCGATTTCGCCCAGTGTCGGCGAGTAACCGTATTTGGCGATATACTTTCGAATGAACTCCAGAATCTGTTTTTGGCGGCGGTATAAGGTGACTGGCATATATATGGTGAATTTATACCAAAAAGAACCCGAAGATGTCAACTAGGTAAAAATAGATCAAACCCGGCCATTTTTGTTGGGTTTACCGATGCCGACATATCTGAAGCCCAAAGCCCGGGTTTTTTCGGGATTGTAAATATTGCGTCCGTCGATGATGACGGCTTTTTTCATCGATTGTTTGATTTTTTTAAGGTCAAGTTCCTGAAACTCGTTCCATTCGGTGACAATCAGGAGTGCGTCAGCGTTTTTCGCGGCCTCGTAAGGTGAGTTTGAGTAGGTGATCGAATCGCCGAGGACCTTTTTGGCAGTCTCGGCAGCCAGGGGATCGTAGGCTTTGATTTTAGCACCTTTGGCCAATAATTTATTTATTATTTTTAGCGAGGGGGCTTCACGGATGTCGTCGGTATTGGGTTTGAAAGCTAGACCGAGGACTGCCAGCGTTTTTTTAGTCAGATCACCTATTTGTTGGCTGACTTTATCGACAAATAGGTCTATTTGGTGATTATTTATTTCTTCGACAGCTTCTAGCAATTTGAACTGGTAGCCAAGATCTTTGGTAATTGAGACGAAAGCTGAAAGATCTTTGGGGAAACAGGAGCCGCCGTAACCGACACCCGGCTTGAGAAAATACTGCCCGATCCGTTTGTCCAGCCCAGTTCCTTTTAGAACAACCTCAGCATCGGCGTTGAGCAGTTCGGAGATATTGGCGATGGCATTGGCGAAAGAAATTTTAGTAGCGAGCAGGGCATTTGAGGTGTATTTAATGAGTTGGGCCGAGGGTAAGTCACAAGTTAGCCTCTCGCCAGGAAAGGGTTTGTAAATATCCAGCAACAGTTTTTGGGCGATTTTAGAATTGGTGCCGATGACGATTCGATCAGGGTTGATGGCGTCTTCGACCGCCGAGCCTTCTTTTAAGAATTCAGGGCATGAAGCAAATTCAAACTTAGCATTGGTGTGTGAAGTGATCAGATCCTGAAGTTTTTTTTCGATGCCGACCGGGACAGTGCTTTTGATGACGATCAGGGTATATCTTTTAAGATGCTCAGCAGTTTGTTTGATAGCGCTTTCTAGGTAGGTCAAGTTAGGATGGCCGTTTAGAGCGGGTGTCCCAACACTAATAAAAACTGCCTTGGATTTAGGGATCGCTGTTTGATAGTCGGTCGTAAAAAACAACCGTTTTTGGTCATGGTTGCGTTTAACTAGTTCTTTTAAGCCCGGTTCGTAAAAAGGCATCTCGCCACGTTCGAGGGCAGCGATTTTAGCTTTGTCGATATCAACGCACCAAACTGTATGGCCAAAATCGGCGAAAACAGCACCGGTGACAAGTCCAACATAGCCGGTTCCAATAACTGAGATAACCATTTTCCAAGGATAACAGAAAATTGAGAAACAGAAAAGTTCTGAGTTAGTTCAAGAGGCCTTAGGATCTACTGTTCGGGTTTTATGTGGTATAATCAAATATCTATGCCAAAATTTAAAGTGACCTCGGATTTTAAGCCAACCGGGGATCAACCTCAAGCTATTGAGCATTTAGTAAAGGGCTTAAATGCGGGTCAAAAGCACCAAGTATTGTTAGGTGTAACGGGTTCAGGTAAAACCTTCAGTATAGGTCACGTAATAGCAAAGGTACAGCGGCCGACTCTGATTATTTCGCATAACAAAACTCTAGCTGCCCAATTGGCACAGGAGTTTAAGTCGATTTTTCCCGATAATGCGGTTGAATATTTTGTGTCTTACTACGATTATTACCAACCCGAGGCATATCTACCGTCCTCGGATACTTATATCGAGAAGGATGCCTCGATTAATGAAGAGATTGAAAAATTACGGTTGTCGACGACAACTTCGTTAATGACACGGCGGGATGTAGTGGTAGTAGCCTCGGTGTCGTGTATTTATAATTTGGGTTCACCGATTGAGTATGGAGGAGCGATTTTGGAGCTTAAAGCGGGTGTCAAACTCGGTTTTGAGACGATTATTAAGATGCTGACCAGAATGTTTTACAGCCGGAACGATTATGAGTTTGTCAGGGGTAATTTTCGGGTTCGGGGAGAGATGATTGATATTTTTCCGGCCTACCTTGATACGGCGATCCGGGTCGAATTTTTGGGCAATAATATCGAACGGGTGTCGAACCTGGATCCGGTGAGCGGGGTGGCAACTCCGACGACTTTTACGCTGACGCTGTATCCGGCCAAGCATTATGTAACGCCTCAGGAGAGGCTGAAACCGGCGATCAAACAGATCGAGGACGATTTGGCCAAACGGTTGAAAGAGCTGAAATCCCAGGGTAAGTTGCTGGAGTCTCAGCGGTTGGAACAGCGGACGAATTATGACTTGGAGATGATCCGGGAGTATGGTTATTGCAATGGAATTGAGAATTATTCGCGTTATTTTGATGGCCGAGAGGTGGGGGACACACCTTATTCGTTACTCGAATACTTTCCGAAGGATTTTTTGCTGATTGTCGATGAGTCACATATCACTTTGCCACAAATTCGGGGGATGTATAACGGTGACCGGGCGCGTAAGGAAACGCTGATCGATTTTGGATTTAGATTGCCGTCGGCTTTGGATAACCGGCCGCTCAAGTTTGAAGAGTTTTTGCGAAAAATCAACCAGGCGGTATTTGTCTCGGCCACTCCTGACGAATATGAGTTGTCGCTGGCTGGTAAAAATGGGGTGGCCGAGCAGCTAATACGACCAACCGGAATTATTGATCCGGAGATTGAAATTCGGCCGTCAGAAGGGCAGATTGCCGATGTGCTGAGGGAAGTAGAGTCGAGAGTCCAGAGTCGAGAAAGAGTATTAATAACGACTTTGACTAAACGGATGGCTGAGGATTTGTCGGATTATCTGAAGGAGCGGGGGGTGAAAGTGAATTATTTACACTCGGATATCGAGACGCTGAAGCGGTCGGATATTTTGAACTCCTTGAGAATGGGTGAATACGACGTGATCGTCGGAATTAACCTTTTGCGCGAAGGATTGGACCTGCCTGAGGTTTCACTGGTAGTGATTCTGGACGCCGATAAAGAGGGTTTTTTACGCTCTAGAACATCCTTAGTTCAAACGATGGGACGGGCAGCTAGACACGTTAATGGCCGGGTGATAATGTATGCCGATGTGATGACCAAATCGATGAAAGCGGCGATCGATGAGGTCGATCGGAGAAGAGAATACCAGCTAAAATACAACAAGACTCATAATATCACACCAAAATCGATTACTAAGGCACTCCGTGAGCGGCTAATTGAAAAAATTGAGGAAGAAACTGGTGAGGAAGTCCAATCTATTAATGATATTCCAGAGTCAGAGAGAAAAAGGATTGTTAAAAGTTTAGAAGATCAAATGAAAGAAGCTGCCAACGCCCTTGACTTTGAATCAGCGGCTAAATTAAGGGATCAGATTAAGGAATT
>CAZXEW010000077.1:0-5573 GCA_964640215.1 uncultured Gammaproteobacteria bacterium | reverse complement strand
TGATGGTGGTTTGATCAAACTCCGGGTTGATGGGGGACAGGGCTTGTTGAAGTTCAGCCGAGACGGTGACGCTTGGTTTGGTGTGGATGAGGTCGGCGCTGAACCAAACCAGAAAACAGGCGAAGGTAAATATTAAGATACCTAGTTGAGTTTTAGACATTATTTATTTACTACAAAATAAGCTTTAGCGTTGACAGTCATGATAAGGCCTTTATCTCCGGAGCGGCCGATGTTGATGGATTGAACGGCGATCAGTCGGTTAGTCAAACTTAGCCGGTTCAGCAACTCGCGTAATTGGGAAAAGCCCCCTTGAATATTATAGGTAAAATCGATTTCCTGGAGTTTGCTGTCTGGATTGAGTTGGGCAGGCAAGCCGACTAGCTCAACTGGTTGGATTTGAAGGCCGGAGATAGAAGCTTCAAGATTGTTGGTTAAGGAAGAAAGGTCAATGAGAAGGGAAGGTAGGTCGGTTTTGTTAGGCACTAAACTAGTGATTCGGGATTTGACAATGGGGTCGAGTTGGTCGAAGTTACTTTTACCGAGAGATAAATTTTGGGCTTTGGATTTGAGTTGGTCGAAGACATCGGATTGTTCTTTGATGCTTTTTTGGAGGCCGATGATGGTGCCGACCGTCGGGCGGATGGCGAAGTAGGCAAAAATGATGATAGTAACGATGCTGAAGGCGGCCGAACTATAGCTACGGACGGTTTTATTTTTAAAAACCGGTCTGATATAAGTGTAATATCTGGTAAATTGCGGATTCATACTTTTTTTGGACTAATCATGATTTTATTGTTCCGCTAATAGTAAAAATGACGATGCCTTCGTTAAGACTGATGTTGTTGAGGGTGACGTCCTGGAGGTTTTTGTCGGTTTTTAAATTGTTGAGGAAAATAGATAAGTCTGAGTTGGAAGAAGCCTCGCCTAAGATACGGAAGGTAGTCAGAGGTGGTTGGGTACTGTCAATGCTAAAAGTGTTGAATTTAATGCCAAGAGGAGTGATGGTTGACATTTTTTGAGCCATTTGTTGGTAAAGAGGAGTGGCGTTAAGAGTCTTTTTGATCAGGTCGAGTTTAAATTGGGTGTGTTTGATCAGGGCTTCGTCGCCGGCTAATAGCTGGATAAGAGGGACTTGTTGGTCGATGTTATCTTTGAGGTCGGAAAGCTCGGCGTCCAGTTTAAAACGCATGCCAAAGGTGGCTAAAACAACTAATTCGACTAAAATTAAAATAACTCTGCCATAGGTTAGGACTAAACGGCTGAGTTTGACGCCGATGTTTTGGGGTAGCCCCTGGGGGTAGAGCAAATTTAAGCGAATACGAAGTTTGGGGGCAGTCGGTTTATTGGACATGTCAAGACCTAGCCGATATGACTAGTGGATATATTTTATGCCATATACATTAATTGTGCTAGGGGATTAATTTGAAGAACTAACACCTCGTCAGATTTTTTAAAAAGCGTTCGCGCTGATTTTACTTGTCATTCCCGAGAAGTCGGGAATCTACTGGGGTTAATCTCACGCTCACTCATGTTACGTCAGTACCAGCTCTGATTAGATATTTCCATATCAACTGTATCTTAATGAGTCTTCACTACGTTCGCCTCTTGCTTCGCAATTGACTCCACAAAGTTTTTAAAAAACCTGCCTTCGATATTAATTCTTCGAAACACAAGCAAGTGTTGTTTGAATATGACGATGGATGTTAGGCGTGGGCGGTCGGTTTGGAGAGGCGAGATTTGAGGCGGGAGGCGCGGTTGGCGTGGATGAGGTGGGTTTTGACGGCCTTATCAAGAGCGCTGAAGAGTGGAGGGAGGGTGTCTTTTGAAGGCTGTCGGCGAGCAGCTTTGATCAGACCACCAAGTCGGTCCTTAAGGATCTTATTGTGCTCAGTTCGTTTGCGATCCTGACGCAGTTTCTTTTTAGCCGATTTGATTAATGGCATGTGCCTCAAGTTTAACACAGGCATTGTGGCAGTTCAAGCGTTGGGGGTACAATGGTGATGAGTGATGTGAGATGAGATTAACCCATTACACATTTCACCTTACCCATAACCGAAATGGTGAAGAATCTGTTATCCATTTTGAATACTCGACAAACGACTATTTTGTCGGGGGCGTCGATTTTGATGCTGACGGTCTTTGCCAGTAAGTTTTTGGGGCTAGTTAGAGATCGGTTGTTGGTGCATCAGTTTGATACCTCACAGGCGGCCATTTTCTTTGCGGCCTTTCGATTGCCGGATCTGATTTTCCAGTTGTTGATATTTGGGGCGTTGAGCGTGGCCTTTATTCCAGTGTTTACGGAGCAACTGCAGGAAAAGGGAGAGCGGGGGGCGTTTGAGTTTGCGAATAGTATTTTGAATCTGGCGTTTTTGCTGTTTGGTGGAGTGGCCCTAATTTGTTTTATTTTTGCGCCGGCGTTAAATAGCTTGATGGTGCCGGGGTTTAGTGGAGCGGAGAAGGAGATGACGGATTCGCTGACCCGGATTATCTTGCTAGGACAACTTATTCTGGTGATTGGGTCGTTTTTTGTCGGAATTGCCCAGTCGTTTCAGCGGTTTATTATCCCGTCTCTGGCGCCGCTGTTTTATAATCTGGGAATAATATTTGGAATTGTCTTTTTGTCACCTTCTTTCGGGATTGTCGGGCCGGCTTTTGGAGTGGTGATCGGAGCGATGTTGCATGTGCTAATTCAGCTGCCGCTGATTAATTCGCTGGGGTTTAGGTACCGGTTATCGCTCGATTATGTCAATTCAGGAGTCAAGGAAATCATTAAATTAATGAGTTTTCGCAATATCGGTTTGGCGGTCGAGCAGCTCAATGATACGGTGGGGTTGGCGCTGGCATCGCTGATTTCGTATTCATCGGTAACGATTTTGACGTTTGCCCAGCATTTGCAGATCGTGCCGATTGGGTTGTTTGGGGCGACGATTGCCCAGGCAGCGTTGCCGATGTTGTCCAGGGCCAGGGCAACTGGGCAGATGGAGGAGTTTAAATCGACCATACTTTCGACTATGCACCAGATATTGTTTTTGACCTTGCCGAGTGCGGCCATTTTGGTGGTATTGAGAATTCCGGTGGTGAGACTAACGTTTGGAGCGTCCCAATTTAACTGGACTGACACGGTGTTGACTGGAAGGACGCTGGCATTTTTGGCGATTGGGTTGACGGCGCAGGCGGTGGTGCTATTACTAGTAAGGGGGTTTTATGCACTGAAAGACACTCGGACGCCGGTGATTGTGTCGGTGGTGAGTGTGGCGGTTAATATATTCTTGAGCGTTTTGTTTGTTCAGGTGTGGCATTTGGAGGTGTGGAGTCTGGGGTTGGGATTTTCGGTGGCGACTAATATGTCGGTACTGCTTTTGCTGTGGTTTTTGAATCAAAAAGTGGGGGGGTTTAATAGAAAGCGGTTAGTAATTCCGGCCTTGAAGATGCTGCTGGCCTCGGCGGTAGCAGCGCTGGCCTTGTATATACCGATCAAGGCGTTGGACCAATTGGTATTCGATACGACTAGAACTATTAATTTAATCGCCCTGACCGGGATTGCCTCGGTATTTGGAATTAGCATTTATCTGCTGTTGGTCTGGCTTTTGAGGGTGCAGGAGGTCTACGCGTATGTTAATTTGCTGAAACGGGTTTATAGTTGGCAAGTGAAAATTAAGTCGAAAGAGATTATTCAGGAGACGGATAATATTTAATGATAAGTTGTGGGATGAGCAATAGTATAACCGTTCAAATTCGGGTATCAGATTGCGGGGATAACTGCTTTAAAATTTGCTCAAACAGGCTTTGTCTCAGCGGTGCTCTGCCTGTTTCTAAAGAGCTTAAGTAACTTTGAGATAGGCCACAACTCTTGGCGAATTGACGTTGGCGAGCAGCACCTCTAAGCGTTCGCAATTTTTCTCCAGATACAATGCTATCGTTTAATAATGACAGTTGAGGTTGTCGTAATTCCTGATGTTCAGTGCCATCTGATTTGATGACATCTGGTCTTGTTTGGCGAATATACCCGAGTAGTTCCCGACTACCTTGAATTGATGGCGGCCAATATCCAGCCAATAGATAAAGGAAATCTCTGTCATCATCGAGTACTCGAGATAGCTGATTTAATGTTTCAGGCGATGGTTTTGATTGGCCATGTTCTAAGTACGATATGGCACCAGAGCTGATTCCTGTAGCCCGACAAAAATCACTTTGCTTAAAAAAGCCCATGTTTTGTCGCCTAGCTATTAGATATTTGCCGAACTGCGCAAAGGGTCGTTCATTCATTTTGTCAATTATTTACCCGAATATTAGCTTGGATTGTACTCGAAGTCAATCTGTTTTACAATGCTGAAGATATGTACGAGATTGAAATTCGGGGGGTTCTAAATGCTAAGGAAGCTGGGAAGCTGAAGAGCTTTTTGGAAAGACAGGCCAAATTTGAGGAAGAGTTTAAGCGGTTGTCGGTGGAGATGATTTTGGATGTGAATCAGAAAACACGAGATTTTTTTCATAAGAATCTGACTTTTCGAATCAAAAAATCGGACAACAAGGAGAAAATTTCCCTGAAATATGGGGATTGGCGAAAAGATCAGGTGGGTGAAGTGGAGGTGGAAATTAAGAGTGGGCAAATTTTGCAGACAATTAAATTGTTCGGAGAAATGGGATTTAAAGGGATACTAGTTCTGTTTTGGGAAAGTTGGGTTTATGAATACAAGGGTTGTGAACTAAAATTGAGTAAGGTTAATGAGGATTATTATATGTGGGAAATCGAGGCGCGTGAAACGAAGGAGCAAGAGGCGATTGATGAGGTTTATGGGTTAGCTAAGGAGTTGGGTTTGGAGCCGATTACCGGAGAAAAATTTGCCGAGTTGACTGAGTGGCAAAACAAGAACTTATGGGGAGATTATTCGTTGGAAAAAGTTACGGAAAAATTGAAAACAGAATTTGGACAAGCCGAGCTTAAGCATTAACAGAGTTACTAGAGTATAATTCCCTCATGCATATTCGTAATTTTTGTATTGTGGCCCATGTTGATCATGGGAAGTCGACGCTGGCGGACCGGTTTTTGGAGATTTGTCATACGGTGGCGGCCAAAGATATGAAGGAGCAGCTGCTGGATTCGCTGGCGCTTGAAAGGGAGCGGGGAATTACGATTAAGTTGGCGCCGGTCAGGCTCCATTATACTCTTCGAGCGAGCGAAGCGAGTCGAGAAGTTACTGAGGGTAGTTCTCCGCTCCGGTCGAACAATATTTTGGAAGGGTCGAACAATATTTTGGAAGAGACGGATAACGTTGACGAGGAATACATGCTGAATATGATTGATACGCCGGGGCATGTTGATTTTTCGTACGAGGTCTCGAGGTCGTTGGCAGCGGTGGAGGGAGCGGTGCTGTTGGTGGACGCGACTCAGGGGATTCAGGCGCAGACGCTGGCGCATGGATTGGCGGCGCTGGAGCAGAATCTGATGTTGATTCCGGTGATTAACAAAGTTGATATGCCGAATGCCGATATTGAGGGAGCGATGCAACAGCTGGAGGAGTCGTTTGGTTTTGACCGCAAAGAGATGATTTTGGCCTCCGGCAAAACCGGTC
>CAZXEW010000076.1:0-13295 GCA_964640215.1 uncultured Gammaproteobacteria bacterium | reverse complement strand
TCCCTGTTAGTGTTCCGAGAACAGGCCTGATGCCAACCTAACCGGCTGGAATCCTAACTCGCCTCAAAACAATTGGAGCTTAGGCAATTGGCAGCAATATTTAGACCAATTATATGATGATAAAAATCGCTCGCGAGGTATCGATTACACCATGGGACGATTATTTAAAGAAGTAGTCGAGGTCATCACTTTTGAATTTCATAACATTCCCCGAATACACATGTCCGCCCCTGAAATTGAAAGACACTACGGTTTAGAATTGGCTGACTGTCTAGCCTGGACAATTGGCGCTGCTAACATCAAAGGGATTGATGTTGAAAAAGCTACTCTAGAGAGATTTTGGCCGGTTTGCTGGAAGTGCGGTACTACTCCCTGCCAATGTACCAACTTCAATATGGATGAAGTCAGGTTAAATAGTGAAACATTAAGAAACCTAAAACGCTAATTCATCATCTCTTCCACTCCCCCTATTCAAAACTAACTACTTGAAAAAAGATTTCCAGAAAGTTAAATTGATTTGAATCTTCGATGACCAAATCCAAACGCATCTATAAATTTGATAAACTGCCCTACGAAGCCGATCTTTCTAAATACGCGCCTCCTTACACCCCCGAAGACTTCACCCCTGAAGAAAAGCTTTACCTAAAGCCCTTTTTTAGCAACGTCGATAAGCCAATCTTCGTCATCAAAAATCTGCCCGAAGAAGTCGCCGGCGCCCTCTCGTCTCGCTACAGCCGGGCCACCCACAGCCTGCGGCGGATGTTTCTCAGCGAATACATCAACCCAATTATTCATCCGGACAAACAAAAAACCTGGCCTGAACTCAGCGCCCAGGACCGCACCCACGCCCTCCAAACCAAGAAAAACTTCAAAAAAATCATCACCTTCCTCAACAAAAGCGGGGGAGTCGAATACGTAGTTAACATCCAGAGAGCTCGCAAATTCTTCGACGTCTGGCTGGCTCAATACGGCGACGACTCCATCGCTGAAATGGGTAACGTCCATGTCTGCTTAGAGGGCCTCTCGATGATTGCTGGCGAGGAGATCGTCAACAAACGCGTTGGTATCTCGCCGCTGGTTAAATCCACCCGCTACGTCTCTTTTGCCAACCGCCGCCCCGATGGGGGATACCAATACATTACGCCCGGCGAACTCAAAGGCACCAAACTGGAAACCGATTACCTCAAAACCATGGATCTGCTTTTTGAGAGCTACGTTTCCCTGTCCGAGCCCTACAACGACTACATCAAACAACTCTATCCTCAAGGTGATGACGAAACCGATGCCTCCTTCAAAAATTCCCGCTCCGCCAAACGTTTTGACGACCTGCGCGACCTGCTCCCCTTCTCGACCCAAACTAGCTTTGCCCTCTCCGGCAACGGCCGAGCCTTTGAGGATCTGATCAACCGCCTGCTGATGAATCCCCTTGGCGAGCTCCGCTGGTGGGGTCAAGCCCTCTGTGATGAACTGGAAACCGTCGTTCCTTCCTTTGTCCGCCGCCCCAAAACCCCCCGCGGCGCCGAGATCCAAACCTATCGCCACAATCTACACACGCTCAAAAACGAAATGATCACCGAACTTCTCAGCACCCCACCAAAAAATCCCTACCAAAACGGCCACTGGGTCAACCTAGTCTCCTACTCACCCGATCCAGAACTCGAAATTCTCGCCACCTATCTTTTCTCTGGCAATCATCAGCTCTCTCTTTCCCAAATCCGCACCCAAATCAAAAAACTCCCCAAAAAACAGCTCAAAAATCAATTCACCAAGCTGTTAGAGGAAAGACGCCTCGGTAAAGACGACCAGCGCCGCGAAGAGCTCCGCTTCCGCAAAGTCCCCCGGGCTTTCGAAAACGCCCATTATCTCTACGAAATCTGGGGTCGGGGAGGGGATTACCGCGATCTTCACCGCCACCGCCAAAACACCGAAGAACACAAAAAATTCACTACCCAGTGGGGTTACGACCTTGAAAAAGAAGTTTTAGCCTCACCTTTTAGCGATCAGATTAAAAAAGTCCTCGCCTCAACAGAAATTCTATTCCAAAAACTGCACAAAATCTCCCCCGACCTAGCTCAATACGCCATCCCGTTCGCTTACGTTCAGCATTGGTATATGAATCTCACCGCCCGGGAAATTTACTGGATTACCGAACTTCGGACCGGTCCTCAGGGTCGCCCTCACTACCGGACCATCTGCCAGCAGATCGCAAGTCTTGCCAAAGCCGCCCACCCGAACATCTTTCAAGCCGTCATGATCGACATGAATGACTACGGCCTAGCCCGCCGCGAATCCGAAAAGAAAATCGACCGCAAGCTCACTCAACTTGGCATAATTAATCGTCCCTAACCCGTCTACCGTGCAGTAAGACAGCCTGGAGAATATGGGGTACCTTAGTTAAAGCTAATCCCGCTAAAAACCGATTAAATCGACTATAACTATAGGGCATATTAATCGGTTTATCTATCTCATCCTTCAGTAAGGGATCAAATTCTAAGCTAACATCTCTTGGCACCACACAGACTAACTTTGCACCCGAGCAATAATTAGCAAAGCGTTCATGATACTTCAGAGTTAGAAAATTACGGGCTTTGAATTCCCAGTAAGACAACCCATTTGCACCCTCCCCACTATTTAATGACACTTCAGCCATCTTAACAACTTTGACCTCCCCATCCAATGGATTGGTGGTCACCAAAGCATCTGGTACGCGGAATTCTTTCAACGAGCTTAACCGCAAAGCATACATAGCCATCCGTTTATCTTTACTCTGGCTTTTAAAGCAATTTAATGTTTGCCCAGAGTCTACAACAACTAATCCTTGAGGCCGACACAATCTCTCTAAATGAATCTGGGCCAGATCTTGATGCAATTGGCCACGAATTTCAAACATCGCAGATACAGGGTCACGTCTAATTCGTTTTCGGTAATCCGGGGTAGAAACATCAGCTAGGAACAGACCCAAATATGGACTTCGCAAAAAAGCACCGAACAATCCCCATGCTGATTTAGAGTTATATCTCTTAAATTCGCCTCGATAAGATTCCTGAAGTTTCGCTTTTACAATATCAGGCAGCACCTCTGATAAATCTTTGAGACAAGCATCCTGCCCTATAGCCTTTTTTTCCATTTTAATATTTTACTTTTTCGCAGATGATATTACTATCCTCCAAACTGTTGCTTAATATACTCAACCGTGCTAAAATCTCCTCATCAAACATCTAGTATTCTTTTCCTAACTATCCAGATACTAGAGGTGTCAAAGGAAAAATGATTAATACACCCTCAATGCAAGAAATGTTGGAAGCTGGTGTCCATTTTGGGCACAAAGTCTCGCGTGGCAACCCGCGGATGGGTCAATACGTTTACGGCGCCCGGGACGGCATTCATATCATAGACCTGGCCAAATCCGAGGCCAAACTCAAAGAAGCTGCTCAATTTGTCTACGAACTCGGTCAAAAAGGCGGGGTACTGCTGGTCGTCGGTACTAAAAAACAGGCTCGGGAAGTCGTCGAATCTCTCTCCAAAGAAGCCCAAACTCCTTATCTGAATGTCCATTGGGTCGGGGGACTTATGACCAACTTTGACGAAGTTCGCCGCAATATTAACAAGCTCAACGGCCTCAAAAAAGAAAAAGAAGCCGGTACGCTTTCCCGTTACACTAAAAAAGAGCAGCTGCTAATCGCTAGAAAAATCGAAAAATACGATCGAGAACTCGGCGGCATCGCTGACATGGACAAACTGCCCGATGCCATCTTTATTTTAGACTGCGTTTCAGATCAAACCGCCGTCAAAGAAGCGATTCGCACAGGCATTACTTTAATCGGGGTTTCCGATACCAACTCCAACCCGGATGTCCTTGATTTCGCCATTCCGGCCAATGATGATGGTATCAAATCGATCACGCTGACTTTGGAAACCATGATTAACGCCTACAAAACCGGCAAAAAAGAAGGTCTTGTCATGGCTGAAAAAGCCGCTGTCGCAAAGAAGAAAGAGGATGACAAAGTCGAAGCCAAAAAGTTAGTTGATGCCCAAAAAGCCGCCCAAAAATTAGCCGACGAAAAGATAAAAGCCGACCAGGCTATCGCCATCGAATCACCGGTCCTTGAAGAAACCGCCGCCCTCGAAGAAGAGATCGAAAAAGCCGTCGTGGCCGAGTCGGACAGGAAAGTAGAATAAAGGGTAGTATGTAGACAGTAGTCAGTAGTAGTGGCAGCTCGATAATTATTTCTTCCCTTACTACCAACTACAAACTACAATTGATATGAGCATTAGCGTTGGCCAAATCAAACAACTACGCGAACAAACCGGTGCCGGCATCGCCGACTGCCGAGTCGCTCTGGAGGAAGCAAAAGGCGACCAAGCCAAAGCCACCGAACTCCTCAAACAAAAAGGTCTCGATAAAGCCGCTTCCAAGTCCGACCGCGAAGTCAAAGCCGGGTTGGTCGAAACATATTCTCACGGAGGGCGGGTCGGAGTCATCGTCGAAGTTCTCTGCGAAACCGATTTTGTGGCTAAAACCGACGATTTCAAAACTTTAACCCACGATCTGGCTCTTCAAGTCGCCTCGATGAATCCGGACAGCAAAGAAGAGCTGCTCAAACAGGAATTCATCAAAGACCCCTCACTCACCATCGAAGATTTAATTAAAAGCTCAATCGCCAAACTTGGTGAAAACATCCAGCTCGGTAATTTTGCTAGAATAGAGTTAGGTAAATAAACTGCTCTCAGCTCACCGCTCACCGCCAAAATTTCTGGCCGAAAGCTGTAAGCCGTCAGCGGAAAGCCGCTTAATATGGAACCTTTTTTACAAACCGCTAACGATAAAATTCTAAGCTCTCTTTCGCATCTTCAACATCAACTTTCCAGCATCCGCGCCGGCCGGGCCAATCCCGCCTTGATCGAGGAGCTACCAGTTGACGCTTACGGCGCCAAAATGAAATTAATGGAAGTTGGCTCGATTGGAGCGCCCCAGCCGTCTCTTTTAACTATCCAGGTTTGGGACGCCTCGCTGGTCAAAAGTGTTGAAAAAGCCATTCTCGAATCCTCGCTTGGATTAAACCCTTCTACTGAAGGCCAAACCATTCGTCTCCCCATTCCCCAACTCTCAGCGGAGCGCCGTGAGGAATTTATTAAAGTTGCTCATCAAAAAGGCGAGGAGTGCCGCATCGCCATTCGCCAAATCCGAGCCGAGGAACGCGACAATTGGACCAAAGAAAAAGACGCCGGGGCTATCGGTGAAGACGAATTGTTTCGCCGGGAAAAAATCCTCCAGGAACGCGTAGACATTGCCGTCGCCGAAGTCGAGGAACTGGTCAAAACCAAAGAAGCCGACCTCCGCCAAATCTAGCAGCTATATTCCATCCTATAGATTTGACTATATCAAATATATCCGTTATAATTCCGCGTGAGATAATTAACATGTCTATCGAATCAAGACCAAATTTACGCAAATATTGTCAGATCGCTACTTTAGCCACATTAAGCATGACTTCAGCCGCCTGTGCACCGGAAAGACTAGGCGATAAAAAGCCCGACTTTAACGATCCAAGGGTTTATCAAGATCTTGATTTCGCCTCGCGCCGAGAATGGCGACCAGAGCGCGGCGAAGCCATGGTTTGTGTGATTAATGCTGCAATTGCGGAATACTATGGTGAAGGCATTAAACAACAACGAATCATTACATCTCCCCTCGAGTCCTATCGTGTGACTATATCAGGTGAAAAAATAACAATAGTCAATCCTAAAAGTACAGATTCTTTTCTATTTCCATGGGATCAAGGTTTTTTATGGCCATGGCAAAAATGGAGACCAAATTGGTGGGGAAATCAAGGATCTGCGACTTGTACCATACTTGAGAATAACCCAGGGGGGATAGAAACAGTGAAAAATAGACTTTTGAAACGGGAACACCTACAAGAAGACGGAGCAGTAATAACGCTCACAACACCAACTAAGTAGTTTTTTTAAGCAGTACCCATATTTTTCCCGAATTTGATATCTTTTATTTTCCCTGGCAGATAAACCGTGGACTATCAGTCCGCGGATGAATCCCAGCCCGGAGCGAAGCGAAGGAGAAAAGAAGCTGTTTCGATTAAGAAACCGAGGACTATTAGTCCTCGGAGATTCATTGCGAAGCAAGAAACTCTGGACTTTACTCCAAGGAGTTTCATTCTTAAAATTTAAGTGTATACTTAGTAAGTTATGTTTTGGACTATTCTGGTATTTATCCTAACGATTGGTGTTTTAGTCTTAATTCACGAGCTTGGACACTTCTTGACCGCCAAAAAATTTGGCATCAAAGTCCTCGAATTTGGCTTTGGTTTGCCACCCCGGTTATTCGGTAAAAAAATCGGCGAAACTATCCTGTCGATTAACTGGCTGCCTTTTGGCGGTTTTGTTCATTTGCTCGGTGAAGACGAATCGAACAAAGCAGCCCTCTCAGACGGTCGCTCCTTTGCCGCCCAAAAAGTCTGGAAGCGGATCGTTGTAGTCGTCGCCGGAGTGGCCATGAACCTTCTTCTGGCTTGGGTTTTATACTACATTGTCCTGGCCGGCCAAGGCTTTAAAGTCGAACTTCCATTATTGACCGATCATCAGTTCGTTGGGGTTTATCAAAACAACGAAAATATCATCCTAATCTCAACCATCACCCCTGACTCTCCTGCCTCCCAAGCTGGTCTTAAAAGCGGGGATCGGATCATCGCCCTCAATGATGAGTTTCTTAAATCTTCCCAGGATATGATCGATAAAACCAAACAGGCCGCCGGGCAGAGTATTAGACTAACTGTTTCTGATATACGTAAAACTACCTACCGGACCGTCTCCATCACTCCCCGTGCCAATCCGCCAGCCGGCGAGGGCGCACTCGGTCTATCTCTATCAGGCTTTGAAATCGCCAATCTCGAATATCGCGACCCCTGGCAAAAAATCCTGGCCGGTCCGATCCATGGTTATAACTTGGCTACCTATTCCTTTGAAGTATTAGGTAAAACCATCGGCGCCTCCATTGCCAAACACGATATCGGGCCTGTCTCCCAAACTGTGGCCGGCCCTGTTGGCATAACCGCCATCGTTGGCGAAATTCTCAGGGTCCAAAACCCGCTACTACCTTTCCTAGACTTCGTTGCTGCTTTATCGCTGAACCTGGCCGTCGTCAACATTTTACCCTTCCCCGGCCTTGACGGAGGACGGTTATTATTCCTGGCCATCGAGGCCATCACCCGCAAGCGCACCCACCCTACTCTGGAAAAATACATCCATTCCGTTGGCCTGGTTATTCTCCTTAGCTTTATCATCCTCGTCACCGCCTCTGACATCAAAAAGCTCTTCTTTTAATCAACCCCAACCAGGTTCAGCCTACTACCTCCAGGCATATCTCCTACTTAGTTACAAAACTTAGCTATAGCAAGTTGTTGTAACCCAAATAAGCAAGTGATATTATTCGCAGCGATGAATAACTCCAAGCTAATAACTCAAGATGTCTTGAAGCTACTAGGCATTAGTACGATTATCATCGGAACTACAGTAATTCCTAGTTTACCCGCCGCTGTAGCTGGCGCGGTGAAAATCTGGAGGAACATTAATAGAAAAGACCTTGGTCGAATTATTACGAGACTCGAAAAACAGCAAATGATAAACATCCGAGAGGACAACGGCCAAACAATGATCTCAATTACAGGAAAAGGGAAACACCGCCTGTTAGAATATGATTTAGAAAATTTTCAAATAAAAACTAAAAAGCTCGATGGAAAATGGCGCCTTGTAATATTTGATATTCCAGAGCTCAGGAAACCAAACCGAGAAGCATTTCGGAACAAGTTAACTCAACTGGGACTAGTCAGACTGCAAGACAGCGTTTTTGTATCTGCATACCCGTGCCAGAAGGAGATAGATTTCCTGTGCCACTATTATCAAATATCCGATTATGTCACAATTGTTGTAGTCGATAAGATCGAGCGTGGTCAACAACTTATCTTCCAAAAATATTCCAGTTACGATGATTAGCTATAGCCAAATGATGTAACTCAAAGAGACAGAGTAGGCTTGCTTTTTTTTGAGTAATTTAGTATTATTTCCCAAAGCCGTAAAGGAGTTTCCCGCTCTGGAGCTGGGTACGAAGAGTATTCCCGTTGATAACGTTAAATCGAATTGAGGAGCAAGCCAGGTGGTACCACGGTCTAGCACCGTCCTAGCAATCGCTAAGGAGGTGCTTTTTTTATGGAAAAATATTACTACAAACGAGTGGTTATCAAGGCAGGTACACATACTGTGACCTACTCTGGACACGAAATAGATCGTGACTTAATTGATGACCTTGCTTACCAAGGTTCTAAATTTATTGAAGCCGGGGGGAATTTATCAATCGTTTCTTCCGGCGCTGTTGCCACTGGAAAATTAGCACTCGGTCGCTGGAGCGACGGTATTGTTGAACGGCAGGTATTAGCTGGGGTAGGTCAATGGCGTCTAAGTGAAAGTTATGGTAATGCGTTTGCAGCTTACGATCTTCATATAGCTCAATTTTTACTCACCAGACGGGATTTAAGAAAGCCTAATCTGCCTTTACTTTTAGCCCTAGAACATTCAATTATACCTATCATCAATAACAATGACGCGACTACCATCGAAGGCGTTAAAGAGCTAGATGGATTTAAAGATAATGATGTTTTAGCTGGTTTAGTTGCTAAAAAAGTAAATGCCGATCTGCTCATAATCTTAACCGATGTTGCAGATGGAGTTCTTGACAAGCAGGGACAAACCATCAGGCAAATACGCCCGAATCAGCGCGTAGGATTATTATCACAACCTGGTACTGAATCAGGTACTGGTAGTATGAGTACCAAAATCAGAGTTGCGCGGAAAACCGCAAGGTCAGGGATAAATACTGTAATCGTTGGTGGCAAAATACATGGGGTGCTTGATCGAATCTTAGCGCAAGATCAAATTGGGACGTGGATTCTTGGCTCAGAAGGACTAAAAACATCAACAATTCTAGCGAGGTTTCAATACGCACTATTATGATTAAACCTACGATTAGCTTTGAAGATTTTGAAAAAGTTGACATGAGGGTTGGAAAAGTGACTCGGGTCGAGGATTTCCCCGAGGCTCACAATCCTTCATACAAACTCTGGATCAACGTTTTGCAAAGCAAAAGGCAAGGTTCTGCGAGCGAGCGCTACAATTTTCCCAGAGCGCAAGGCGAAGCAGGTCCTTATTTCGGTGAAGAAGTTGGCCTTAAGCAGTCCAGCGCCCAAATCGTCAAAAACCAATCCAAAGCCGACTTACTCAATCATCAGGTGGTTTGCGTTGTCAATTTCGCCCTCAAACAGATCGGCTCATTCAAATCTGAGGTCTTAACATTAGGCGTCCAAGATGGTACAACTGATCCAAGCAACTGGATTATCCTGACGCCCTTCAAAGCAGGCCATGTCGGAGGAAATATCAAATGACTATGCGACCTCGTTTATCCTGGCAAGAATCGATCTGGTTTTTTGACATCGATGACACATTGATCGATACTGCTGGAACCTCACTTGATGCTTCAAAAAAAGTTGCCGAAATTTTAACTAACCATCTTAACCCTCAACAGGTAGATAGCCTCCAAAAAGCCTTTAATCAAGTTTTTCTGATAAACCTGAGCGGGCATCAAGCAGGCGCTACTAAAATTGAAGGCCCTCTTTTAAATTATACCTACGATCAACTCCAAACCGATATTAGCAATCGCCAAAAGTCGGTAGTGGAAAAATACGGAGCTTACAAAAAATGGAGCCGAGAAGTATTTCTCAAAATTGCCGCCGATAAACTCGGCTTTTCACTCACCTCGGAGACGATTCAAGAAGCGATTGACGCCTACTGGATTGCTCTTAGCCAACAAACCATTGTGTTCCCGTCCGCTCTTGAATTAATCAAGCACATTAAAGCTCACCAACGACCAATTTACTTCATCACCAGCAGCGATGCCAGGCTAAATATGGATTCCGAAGGTCAATTTAGCTACGATCCAATCTATTCTGAGGGCCTGAAAAGACAACGTATCGAACTACTTCGAGATAAAGGACTTGATTTCAATGCTGTATCAATTGGCGACCCGGAAGATAAACCCACTCCAGAGTTTTTCCTAAAAGGAGTTAATATTGCCACACAAGATTTAGGCCGAGAAATTGAATTAAATAAATCCATTATGGTCGGCGATTCTTTTTCAGGCGACCTCCAAACACCCAAAGAAAAGTTAGGCTTTGGATTAGTCGTGTTATTTAATAAGGGCATCAATGAAACTGTCATCATAGATGAAAGGGAGGTCCACACCGGACACCTTGCAGAAATAGCAACTTTTCTGTTCTAATAAACACATGAAATACTCACAACTTTTCGCCAAAACATTAAGACAGGCGCCGAAAGAAGCTGACACGGTCAATCACCGCTTGCTGACGCAGGCTGGATTTGTCGATCAGCTGATGGCCGGAGTTTACAGTTATCTGCCGCTTGGCCTGCGGGTCCTTCGTAAAATGGAAAATATCGTCCGGGAAGAGATGGATGCTATCGGCGGTCAGGAAGTCCTGATGGCCATGCTTCATCCCAAATCAATTTGGGAACAAACCGGTGGTTGGGACAAAGTTGATGTCCTCTTCAAAATCCATAGTCGGACCGAAAAAGAGTACGCCCTCGGCGTAAGCGAGGAAGAGGTCGTCACTCCTCTGGTCATGAACCGTGCCAACTCCTATAAAGACCTGCCGCTCAGCGTTTACCAAATCCACTGGAAATTCCGCGACGAGCTCCGCGCTAAATCCGGCATTATGCGCGGCCGCGAATTTTTTATGAAAGACATGTACTCATTTCATGAGTCCCAGGAAGATTTCCTGCGATACTACGACATCGTCAAAAAAGCCTACCTCAAAATTTACAGCCGAATGGGCTTAACCGCCAAGGTCACTGAAGCCAGCGGCGGCACTTTTTCCGAAAAAATTTCCTATGAATTCATGGTTTTGACGGACGCCGGCGAGGACGATATCCTCTACTGTGGAGAATGTGATTTTTGCGTCAACACTGAAATTTCCAAAGATAAAGCCGGCAGCAAGTGTCACGCCTGCGGCAAAGGCAAACTCCAGCTGGCCAGGGCCTCGGAGGTCGGAAACGTTTTTGATCTTGGACAAAAATACGGCAAGGATTTCGATCTCGGTTTCACTGATCAAAACGGCAACAAACAATATCCTTTCATGGGCTGTTTCGGTTTTGGCATCTCGCGAACTATGGGTGTAATTGTTGAGAAATTTAACGATGACAAAGGCATTATCTGGCCCCAGTCTGTGGCGCCTTTCCAGGTTCATTTGGTCGGTCTGGATCTCGAAGACCAAGAAATTCTGAAAAAAGCCGAGGATGTTTACCAAAAACTACTTGATAGGGGAGTCGAAGTCCTGTTTGACGACCGCCTGGACGCCTCGGCCGGCCATAAATTTGCCGACGCCGACCTGATCGGCATCCCTAACCGCCTGGTCATCTCCAAAAAGACCGGCGACCAATTAGAGCTGAAAAAGCGTCAGGAAGCTGACACGAGATTACTTTCCATAGACAGCCTCTTTTCAGAGCTGGCTTGAAAAAATCCATCAAATTTGCTAAACTATAGGTTCTATGAATCCGAACTTTGTTGAAACCAACTGGCATCCTTTTAGACAACCGTTTCACCGCCAAAGATATCCTCGTTTTCATCTACTTTTTAGCCACCCTTTAGCCAATAATTTTGCCGTTAATTTGGCCGCCATCGACGCTCAGCTTGATGCTCTTGACGTGCTTCCTTTCAAAGAGCTGTTTTTAGTGGAAGACCAAGCTTTTAGCCAGTATGCTGGGCCAATATTAGGGTCTGATTACACTGGTGCCTGCTTTTCATTGGGTCAACTTTATCGATTTTACGGTCATAAAATAGATCAAGTAATAGCCAGAGACGCAACACAGATCTCTGCTCCCGGGGGAATGGAAATGATTGCCTGTAGTTTTATGCCTCTTAAACAAAGACTCATTGACTCAGCTGACACCTCTCAAAGAGATCAAGCCCTTCTAGCTTTTGCCACAACCGCTAACAGAGCTTTAAATGCAGTAATACCAAACTTGACTAGCCCAAAACCCACCCTTCTGGATCAGGTTCGTTTTGTACTTAGGCCTGATTTGCGCTCAACCCATGATATTCAATTTGTAAGGTACAATCCTGTTGCTTTACAGCCTCAATTCTGATAAGCTTACAGGCGAATGTTAACGAAAAACATTACGAAATTGCCAAAAGCCGCCGTCCAGGTCGACGTCACTGTACCGTGGGAAGATCTCCAGGCAGCTTGGGATCAATCGATCCAAAAATTCTCGGCTGACGCCGAGCTCCCCGGCTTCCGTAAAGGCCAGGTCCCGGCCGAAATGGTCGAGCAGCGTTTTGGCCCCCAAATCCAGCAAGAATTCCTCAAACAAGCCATGCCCCAATCCCTGATGCAAGCCCTTCAAGGCACCGAGGTCGTACCAATCGATTATCCCCAGTACACTGCCGTCACCTTTCTCAAAGGCCAACCCCTCAGCTTCAAAGCCACCATCACTGAACGACCAACAGTCACCCTCGGCAGTTATAAAGCCATCAAAGTTGGTCGACCAGCAATTAAACCTGCTTCAGATGAGGAAATTAACAAAGTGGTCGACGACCTGTTCAAGCGTTGGCAGACTCGCAACCCAGCCGGTCAAACGCCAGTTCCTACACAACCCGGGGCTGCTGGCAGTGTCAACTTTAGCCAAAATCCCCAACCTTCCCAACAATCCCAAACTCCCCAATCAGTCACTCCTGACGATAATTTTGCCAAAGCCGTCGGCGCCCAAACCTTAACCGATCTGCGGGCCAAAATCCGGGCTGACCTTGACGGTGAGATCAAATACAACAACGAACTCGATTACGAAGAGGCCATCCTCCAGGAAGTTGAAAAAATGACCTCGGTTGATGTGCCTGATATCCTGATCCAGGACGAACTCAACCGGATGCTGGTTTCTCTCCAGCGCAACGTCGCCGACAAAGGCATCTTGATGGAGGATTACCTAAAAAGCCAAAACGAAACCCTTGACTCGATCAAAACTAAATGGCGTCCCCAGGCTGAAAAAAACGTCCGGATGGAGCTTGGCCTGGCCGAAATCGCCCGGGCTGAAGGCGTCAACATCTCCGACCAGGAACTTTTTGACGAAATCAACAAAATCCAAGACAACCGCCTCAAACAGCAATTCGAATCCGAAGAACCCCGCATGCACCTCCGCCACGCCCTTCGCCAAACCAAAACGCT
>CAZXEW010000075.1:0-18095 GCA_964640215.1 uncultured Gammaproteobacteria bacterium | reverse complement strand
CTCCGTCAATACTTCCTCGAGATTACGGGTGATTAATTTAAGCTTTTCTTCCGTACCCATGGGGGAATTATAGCAAAGGCAGACCTTTGATAAAAGACTTGTTTTTTGCCACCACTTTCGGGTTTAATTAGTCAAGATATGGCGATCGATCAAAAAAAGCTTGGTTCAAAATTCCAAGAAATCAAAGCAGTGGCCTCAACCTCCCTCAAAATGATTAAGTTTGTTTGGGGTGTCGATAAGTGGCTTTTCCTAGCTACACTCATCGCTATGATAATCCCGGCCGTCGTGCCCTTCATAAACTTATACATCTATAAACTAGTCATCGATCTGGTGGTTGCTTCAATTGCCGGCGCCCCGTTTGTCTTAAACAAGTTCCTGCCTCTGATTGCCCTTCGAATTTTTACTTATTACATCCAAAACGCCGCTTTCGCGACTCAAGCCTTGGTTGAACGATTGCTCTGGACCAAGGTCCCAATTTATCTAAACGAAGTCGTTTTTTCTAAAATTACCAGCTTGGACGCTTATTATTTCGAAAACGACAAATTTAAAGACATGCTGGAAAAAGTCCGTGATAACTTAAATTACCGCCCCCAAAACCTAGTCGATAATATCCTTTATGCACTTCAAAGTCTGGTTCAGTTTAGCATCGCCTTTATTACCCTCGCTCGGCTGAATTGGTTCCTTATTATATTAATTGCGCTTGTGGCTATCCCAAGTTTCATCGAACAATCTTACCGGGCCAAAATTTCTTGGGGACTCTGGGGTGGCCAAACGCCTGACCGCAAGAGATTTTGGTATTTATCTAACCTAATGCAAAGCCATCAATCAATTAAAGAGATAAAAATATTTAAACTTGCAAAACAATTTGTCAACCAAATCACCGGTATCCAAGGTCGGTTTTATAACGAAAACAAATCGTTAGCAGTCAAAAGTTACGTCATTGGCCTACTTCTAGATGGAGTATCCACGGCGGTTTTTATTGGCATCGAAATATTCGTTATCTTAGAAGCATTCGCCAAACGGGTAACTGTCGGAGATATTAACTTCTACACCGGGGTAGTTTCGAATTACCAGAACAGCTTAGGCGGCTTACTTCGAAATGTTAATGGAATCTACGAGCATGGCCTTTACGTCAGTACCATTTTTGAAGTCCTAGATCTCAAACCAATTATCAAAATTCCCGAAAATGGCGTTAAACTTGATCTGACAAAACCCCCGCTGATTGAGTTTAAAAACGTTGATTTTAGCTATCCTGATTCAACCCATAAAGTCCTAAACAACTTTTTACTTACGATCAAACCAGGCGAAAAAATCGCCTTTGTTGGTGAAAATGGTGCAGGCAAATCCACGATTATTAGACTGCTGGCCCGATTTTACGACGTTGATGCCGGCGAGATTTTGATCAATGGAGTCAACATTAAAGATCTAGACCTGACCGATTGGTATAAAAACATCGGGGTGCTATTTCAAGACTTCAACCGCTACGAAGATCCGGTTAAAACCAATATCCATTACGGCAATATCGATAGGACTCTAGATTTAAAACAAATTATCTCAGCCGCCACCTCATCGGGTGCCCATAAAATGATCAACCAGCTAGACGATAAGTACAATCAAATGCTTGGCAAAACCTTTGAAAAAGGGACTGAGCTCTCGGGCGGACAGTGGCAGAAAATTGCGCTATCAAGGGCTTTTTTCCGAAACGCCCCGGTTCTAGTACTAGACGAACCCACCTCAGCCATCGATGCTAAAGCCGAATCTGAGATTTTCGGCCGGGTCGAAAAACTGTCCAAAGAAAAGACAGTCATCATCATCTCCCACCGCTTTTCCACAGTCCGAAATGCCGACAAAATATTTGTCATTGATAAAGGTCGAATTGTCGAACAAGGCAGCCATGAACAATTAATGAAGCTGGATGGCCAGTACTCCACCCTATTCAAACTCCAGGCTAAAGGTTACCAATAGGCTTATCTGACAGTCACAGTATTAGTCCTTTGAGGCGTTGCAGATGCGGTAGGTCTTGGAGTAGCACTTGGGACTTGTGTTGGCTGCAATGTTGCGGTCCGGACAGGAGTATTAGATGGACGAACCGTCTCAGTTGGTCCTGGGGTAGCGGTCCGAACTGGAGTATTTGAATTTAGAGGTCTTGGAGTAGCGCTTGGCTGTGGTCGGGGTGTGGCACTTGGTGGTGGAGTTAAAGTAGGTCGTGGGGTATTTGTCGGGTTGGGGGTATCAGTCGGTTTCGGCGTTAGTGTAGCAGTCCTGGTCGGCGTTGGGGTTGATGTAGCGGTTCTTGTTGGAATAGGTGGTAGAGTTTGCTGAGGGGGTTGGTCTCCATCAGCAGGTTTCCCGTTACCCGGATCCTCCTTCTTAGCATCATCATCTCCGCCGGGTTGCCCCGGTTCATTTCCAGACACAGCTGTTAACTCGGCCAAATTTGGTGTGGCAGTTAACTCAGGATATAATGAACCAGTTTCAGGAGTTAGCCTCGCATCACCTTGTCCGCTAATCGCTTGAAGTCGGTCAAAATTATTGACAACTATTCCACCAACACAGATACCCGCAGATACACTCATAAAGACTCCAAATACAGGCATTAACCAACGGTTTCGTCCGATAATTTTTAAAACTTCTAATCTGCGATCGGGAGATAGTGCCTGAGAAGCCTCGACATGGAATTGAGTTGTTGTAAAAGTAACTGCAGGAGCTGAGGGATTACTTTCAGGTAGTATCTCTCTAGTTTCAGGATCAGATTCTTGATTAGAGCCTTGCTCTAACATTGGGTTAATTATAACACAATTTTTTACTTTATATTGACGCACGAAACAGCCATAAGTTACAATTACTTGTTATGGAACATGCCATTATTTTAGCGCCGGAGGTAATCGCCAAAATCGGCCAGTTCCCGGTCACCAACACTTTAATAGTTAGTTGGCTGGTGATTGGCATCTTGCTGGTCATCTCTCTGCTAGCCACCAGAAAAGTTCAATTGATCCCCGGCGGTCTCCAAAATGTCATCGAAGCAATTGTTGACTTTGGCTACACCACCGTTGAAGACCTGGCTCATTCCAAAACCAAAGTCATTTTCCCAATCTGCATGACCTTTTTTCTCTACATTTTTGTCGCCAATTGGCTCGGCCTTTTTCCGGGATTCGGCACTATCGGTTTTAATCAAATCGAAGACGGTAAAAAAGTTTTCGTACCTTTGCTGCGTTCACTCAATTCCGATCTCAACATGACTTTAGGACTGGCTCTGGTTTCAGCCGTCGCTACGCATGCCATGGCCATCAAATATTTAGGCCTTGGGGATTATTTAAAACGCTGGGTGTCACTCAACCCGATTCTGCTGTTTGTCGGAATCTTAGAGATCATCTCCGAATTCACTAAAATAGTCTCGCTTTCTTTCCGGCTTTTTGGTAATATATTCGCGGGCGAGGTCGTCTTATCAACGGTATCGAGCATTTTTGCTTTTTTGGTGCCTCTCCCCTTTTACGGATTGGAAATTGTAGTTGGTTTCGTGCAGGCGGCAGTGTTTATGATGCTGACGCTTGTTTTTATGGTACTGCTGAGCGAAAAACACTCAGCGCAGCATTAAAGAAAGGAGTCTAAAAATGGAACATCTTCCTTCTGCTATCGCCATTGGTGTCGGTGCCTTGGGCCCAGCCGTGGGTATTGGACTGATTGGAATGAAAGCCATGGAGGCAATTGGCCGAAATCCTGATGCTTCAAACAAAATTCTTCCAGCCATGTTGCTGGGAATGGCTTTTGCCGAAGCTATCGCGATCTACGCCCTGGTGATTGCGTTCACTAAGTAACGCTAACCGCATACCGCAATCCGCATACAGCCTGAATATGAAATTTTCTGGCGGTAAGCTGTAAGCAGTCAGCGGAAAGCCATTATATGGATATCTTACAAACCTTTGGCATTCAACCAGTTCTTTTGGCGGCACAGATCGTCAATTTTTTGGTACTGCTTTTTTTACTAAATAAATTTCTGTATAAACCTATTCTTAAAGTTCTCAGTCAGCGTCGTCAAAAAATTGTTGACAGCTTAAAAAATGCCGAAGAAATTGAGCTCCAGCTCCAAAAAACCGAGAATGATCGTCTCAAAAAATTGGCTGAGGCTACCACTGAAGGCAAAGGTATCATTGAAGACGCCAAAACAGCCGCCGCTAACATCATCGCAGAGGCTCATCAAAAAGCCAAAAGCGACATCGAATTGCTTGTTGCCAAAGCCCAAAGCGAGTTAGCTGCCGAGGGCGAAAAACTCCATCAAGAAATCCGAGTTGAACTGGCTGATATCGTTGACTTGAGCCTTCGCAAAATCGCCTCAGAAGCGATTAACCCCAAATCTCAAAAAGAAATTATCCAAAAAGCTATCAAAAATCTCTAAAACATGAAAAAAAA
The DNA here is from genome assembly GCA_964640215.1 of uncultured Gammaproteobacteria bacterium. Taxonomy (GTDB): domain Bacteria; phylum Patescibacteriota; class Microgenomatia; order Daviesbacterales; family UBA10151; genus CAZXEW01. Next base: position 13,688 of record CAZXEW010000075.1, on the reverse strand, counting down.
CAAAAAGTTAGATAAAGCCATCAAACAAGCTGTCCGGGCGAGCTTTAAAAACAGCAATCTTGACGAACCCCGAGTCAAAACTTTTGTCAAAATCTTCTCGAGCCTAAATGTACTCGACGCGCGCTACTGTTTAAGAAATTATCTGAACAAATTACGCACCGAAATTAACTCTCGCACTTTGATAATCGAATCCCCTGTCCCGCTTAGTAAGCCTCAAATTAATATCCTAAAACGCGATTATCAAAAAACCTTTGCCGTTTCTGCAGTCAACACCACCATCAACCCTTCCCTTATCAGCGGCCTGAAAGTTATAATTGGCGACAATGTTTTCGAAGACTCGCTCAACAGTCGAATCAATCAATTAAAGCAGGCGATTATGGCTTAACTGTCATCCTGGTAAGTTTACGCATCCAGGATCTGATTCTGGAGTCGCACGCTACCCAGAATGACGAAAAGGAAAATATGAACGATTTACTACAACAAATCGAAAATCAAATAAACAACCTCAAGACAGCACCTACCAAAACCAATGTCGGTAAAATCGTCGAGATCGGTGACGGTATTGCCAGGATCAACGGCCTGTCTGATGCCCAGTATAGTGAGTTATTAGCTTTCCCTTTTGGGCTGTATGGATTGGCGCTCAATTTGGAAGCGGATGAGATCGGCGCGGTCATATTCGGTGATTTCACCAAACTTAAAGCCGGTGACCAGGTCAAAACCACCGGCCAGGTCTTAAGTATCCCCGTCGGAGATGATATTGTCGGCCGAGTGGTTGATGCCTTGGGCAATCCGATCGACGGCAAAGGCAAAATCAAAGCCTCATCAAACTACCCAATTGAAAAAGTCGCCTCGGGCGTCATCACTCGTCAAGGCGTTTCCGTTCCACTCCAAACCGGCATCAAAGCTATCGACGCCCTGATCCCGATCGGCCGGGGTCAGCGAGAACTTATTATCGGTGATCGAAATACCGGCAAAACCACCATAGCCATTGATACAATTATTAATCAAAAAGATGTTATCTGCATTTATGTGGCCATCGGTCAAAAAACCTCCAAAGTCGCCCAACTGGTCGCCAAACTCGAAGAGTCTGGTGCCATGGAACACACCATTATCGTGGCAGCCACAGCTTCAGATTCGGCTCCTATGCAATACATCGCTCCTTATGCCGGCGCCGCCATTGGCGAATATTTTATGGATCAAGGCAAAGATGCCCTGGTGATCTATGACGATTTATCCAAACACGCCTGGGCTTACCGTCAAATGTCTTTGCTGCTTCGTCGACCTTCCGGCCGCGAAGCCTATCCCGGAGATGTTTTTTATCTTCATTCTCGTTTACTGGAGCGCGCTGCTCGAATGAGTCAAGAATATGGCGGCGGTTCTCTTACTGCTTTACCCATCATTGAAACTCAGGCTGGTGATGTCTCGGCTTACATCCCGACCAACGTCATCTCCATCACCGACGGTCAAATATACCTGGAATCCGACTTGTTCTTCGCCGGCGTCCGCCCTGCTCTTAATATCGGCTTATCAGTTTCAAGGGTTGGTGGCGCCGCCCAAACCAAAGCCATGAAAGCTGTCGCGGGTAAATTAAAACTCGACCTGGCTCAATTCCGGGCCCTGGCCGCCTTCGCCCAATTCAGTTCAGATTTAGACCCAACCACCAAGGCCCAAATTGAACTCGGTAAACGGATGTCTGAGATCCTCAAACAGCCCCCCTATTCCCCTGTTCCGATGGCCGAACAAGTTGTTGTTTTATGGGCAGCAGTCAAAGGTTACCTAAATGATATTCCAGTGGAAAAAATACGCGATTTTGAAGCTGACTTTATCCAAACTCTTAAATTAAAAGACAAAAAACTGCTCTCCGAAATAGCCGACAAAAAAATCATCGACGAAGATTTGACCAAGCGCCTCGAAAAGTTCACCAAAGATTTCTCAGCCAATTTTGTCAGACAATCCGCCAAACTAAATCCTAAGTCCTATCCAACTAAGTCCTAAACCTATGCCGTCAACTCGAGAACTCAGAAGAAGAATACGATCTATTAAAAATACTAGCCAAATCACCAAAGCCATGGAGATGGTTGCCGCCACCAAAATGCGAAAAGCCCAGCTTCAAGCCTTAGGCGGCCGGCCATATAATCAAACTCTTAATCAAATTCTTCATAATTTTCTTCAAATCGGTGACTTAACACATCCTCTTTTACAGTCCAATGACTCTAGAAAATCAGCCGCTTTGCTGATCTCAACCGACAAAAGCCTCTGCGGAGCCCTCAATACCAATCTTTTTCGTCTTATTCAAAAAGGTCTTAATAATTATTCTCCGAGCGAAGCGCAGCGTGGTCGAGAAGCCACACAAAGTAGTTCTCCACTGGGGTCGAACAATATTGATTTTTTCACTATCGGAGCCAAGGGCCGCAATTTCGTGGTTAAAACCAACAAATCACTAATTGCCGACTTTGAAAATCCAGAACACGTTGATCTCACTTTGGTTCGCCAAATCCGAAAATCTCTAATCGAGGCATTTTTAAAGCAGGAATATCAGGAAATCCATCTCATTTTCTCCCGATTTATCAATACTTTACGCCAGGAACCAATTAGCATCAAACTTCTTCCAATCGACCCAACCAACTTTCTCGACTTTTTAGAAGAAACCTCCCGAACCACCCAAAACCCCCAAACCGAATTTCTCATCGAGCCCAATGTCGCTTCATTACTGAATTTTAGCCTGATTCATTATCTCGATGTTACCATCTATCAAGCTCTGCTCGAATCTAAGGCTTCAGAACACTCAGCCAGGATGATCTCGATGCAAAACGCCACCAACAACGCCAAAGACCTTGTTACGGACCTCCAGCTCACGTATAATCAAACCCGCCAAGAATCAATTACCAAAGAACTCTTGGAAATAACCAGCGCCGCCGCGGCGCTAGAATAAATATGAACTCAGGAAATATCATTCAAATTATTGGCCCGGTTGTAGACGTCCAATTTGAACCCGATAAAATTCCGGGGATCTACAACGCCCTCGAAATTAGCCTCTCTGGCGGTAGCCGGAAGACGGTAGACGGTAAGCTGATCCTAGAAGTCCAACAACATCTGGGCGACGGTGCAGTCCGGGCAGTGGCCATGTCCACCACAGACGGCCTTAAGCGCGGCACCAAAGTCACTGACACAGGCTCACCTATCACTGTTCCAGTCGGCGACGAGGTCTTAGGGCGGCTTTTTAATGTCACCGGCGACATTATTGACGGCAAAGAGCCTCTCAATACCAAACAATCTCTACCTATTCACCGTCCAGCTCCAAATTTTACTGACCAAGAAACCAAAATCGAAGTTCTCGAAACCGGAATTAAAGTCATGGATCTGATTGCACCGTTCGTCAAAGGCGGCAAAGCCGGATTATTTGGCGGGGCCGGAACCGGTAAAACCGTCCTAATTCAAGAACTGATCCGCAACATCGCCGCCGAGCACGGCGGCTACTCGGTCTTTGCCGGCGTTGGCGAACGCACCCGCGAAGGTAATGACCTTTACGAAGAGATGAAAGCCTCCGGCGTCATCGACAAAACCGCCATGGTTTTCGGTCAAATGAACGAGCCACCAGGAGCCCGCCAGCGGGTCGCCCTCAGCGCTCTGACTATGGCCGAGTATTTCCGCGACGACCAAGGCAAAGACGTTTTGCTTTTTATCGACAACATCTTCCGTTTTTCCCAGGCTGGCTCCGAAGTTTCTGCTTTGCTCGGCCGGATTCCTTCAGCGGTTGGTTATCAACCGACTCTAGCCACTGAAATGGGGGCTTTGCAGGAGCGCATCACCTCGACCAAAAAAGGCTCGATCACCTCGGTTCAAGCAGTCTACGTCCCAGCTGATGACTACACCGACCCGGCCCCAGCCACTACTTTTGCTCACCTTGACTCCACTATCGCCCTAGACCGCGGCTTAGCTGAACAAGCCCTTTACCCCGCCATCGATCCCCTCGCCTCCTCCTCCCGCGCACTCACCCCCGAAACCGTTGGACAGGAGCATTACCAGGTCGCCCAAGACGTCCTCAAAGTCCTCCAGCGCTACAAAGAACTCCAAGATATTATCGCCATTTTAGGTATGGAAGAGCTCTCGGACGAAGACAAACTGACCGTCTCCCGCGCCCGCAAAATCCAGCGCTTCCTAACCCAACCCTTCTTCGTCGGCGAAACCTTCACCGGCCGAGCCGGTAAATACGTCCCGATCAAAGAAACCGTCCGCGGCTTCAAAGAGATCCTTGATGGGAAACACGACTCCAAACCCGAACAGGCTTTTTATATGATCGGCTCCATCGACGAGGTCAAATAGTGCTACAAGACATATAACTATATGCGGCGAGGAATCATACCCAATAGGTTATTTGTTGTCTTGGTAATTCTAGCAGTAGTTGTCGGACTCTACACCTTTAGCAAGCGAAGCTCTCACTCAACAATTGATCGAGAAATAACTACACCAATACCTACTAGCACAGAGCCAAAACTAAATAACTTGATTAACTACACAGCTCCACAAGGTTGGATGGAACAGTGGCGTCCAGCTAGTCCTAATAATGTCCAGTATATTCATCTAACATCTCCTGACTATCAACGTAACTCGGTCAATGGCCCTGACAAAGGTGCATCGGTAGATATTGAGCGAATGAGGGTGAGGACCAACAAGCCATTAAAGCAATTACTACTTGAAGATTACAAGGCAACCGAAAGCGCTACTCTATACATAGATAATCTGGAAGCATTTGTCTGGCACTCCAGCATAGAATACAGTCCAAATATAGTCAGGTATTCAGTAATAAAAGATGGTTACATTTGGTTATTCACCATCAATTATCTTGATGCCAAGGCCAAAGCAAATCATATCAAAGAAATAACCGGATTCATCAACTCCATCGTCTTCAAATAAAGAACGAACTGGGGACGGTCCTAGATAAGATTGCTATAATAGGCTAAATAGAACACTTTTTTAAATCCATATTACTTAACCCTACCTTTATTGTTCAAACGCAATACAAATGGGGACGGTCCTAGATAAGATTGCTACAACAAGCTAAGTAGACTGTCCTTTTTTATATCCAATACTACCTGATTTTATGCAACACCGCGGCTGAAGAAGCTAATTTAGATGGCATATTCAACCCCAATTTAGAACCTAAAACCTTGGAGGCATTCAAGATCTCGATACCAAGCAGCTCCCCATTCTTATCTAGCTCCACACTTACACCCGGAGCCACCTCTTTGTGCTCCTCCTCAGCACCACCCTTTATCTTTAACCATAGTACGTCAGTTTTTTTGTCGTATAGGATCTTTTGTTTAGCGGTTTTCATCTTAGAATAACTACTTTCTCGGGGTCAGTTCGATCTCTCTCTCAACCAAATCAAATTTAACTACAAACAAATCGAAAAACCCTCTTTGTCCCACAACACCATATCCTAGGCTCGCTATATTAGGCAAGAAACCAACTTCAATCTGATGTTTTTTACCAGCCAAATTCATCACAACCGGATAAAGATAATAAAATTCAATTTTCCCGGTAATTCCAGCAACTTCTTTCCTTTGACCTTTCTTGAGGTCAATATTAAGTATATCTGCTATCTGCGCATCAAAAATACAAATATCTGCACCGGAATCCACCAGGACCTCGTAGGGAACAGTTACGTTATTGGCGGTAATTTCTATTGGAATAACTGGTCGCAAGATATCCTCGGAATACTTTTTGTATTTAAACTTCATTGAGCCCAAACCCCACATATGGGATTAATTTTGTGGGCATATGAGTCAATATAGGCTTTTGAAAGCCTTTTTTTTGAGCCTTTTGCCAAGCTTCTTTGGCTGTTTTTCCCGAAGAAATAACCGTTTTCTCATCATCTCTTAGAGTTATCCAAAGGCCTTTATACTGTTGATAAATTTTGCTCCAATCAATAACCTTCATGCTTACTATAATACACCAAAAATTGTGGAAATTGAATAAGAGAATCTGATATAATCTGGTCATGAAAAAACAACGTCGACAAATACTTGAATATAACGTTATCTTTATGACCGAGGATGAAGGTGGGTTCTCTGCTTATGTTCCTGATCTGCCCGGATGCATATCCCAGGGTGATAACTTCGAAAAAGCACGTCTTAATATTAAGGAAGCAATTGAACTCTATTTAGAATCGGTCGACGACGAATTGTATAAAATTACCCCCGAACAATCACGCAAACAATTCATGGCTCCTGTCCAGGTGAATGGCTAAATTACCCCAAGTTTCTGGAAACGATCTAATCAAAGCATTCAAAAAAGATGGTTGGGTTGAAGTTGGACAAAAAGGCAGTCAGACAAAATTAACTAAATCTCTCAAACCAGTTGGTAAAGCTACCATTATTATTCCTCAGCACCCTGTCATTAAAAAAGGGACTTTATCACGCATTCTTAAAGATTCTGGCATGACAGTTGATAAATTAAGATTATTGGTTTAAATTTAGTTTATTTTCTCAAACTGACCATCCAAATGAAGATAAAAAGTTTCGACTTCAAGTCCGGGAATACTCTCCTCTAATCTTTTCTTCAAGGCTCGAAGATCCTTTGCATGCCTCTCAGGCGTTCCCTCCGACCCGTATGCCCCGCACTCCTCATGATTTATTAAAATTGCCTTTTTGATTTGATGCAGCCGGTGAGAAACCTCGACTTGCTTAAATGCCATCTCCTGATCATAAACCGCCCCAGCAAAAGCCACCCGATCAAAACTTTTCGGTTCCAAATTCTCGCCGATCCAATCATTAATATATTCCTGAAACCGAAAATCTATACAGGTCAAAACCAGGCTATTACAAGTATGTGAACCCATAGCAGCTATTTTAATCGAAGATACCGATTCTTGGCAAGACTAAAATAGTTGCGAAGTTTTTCAAGCGGTGTTATCATTACAGCTTGTTAGAAGGGTACATACGACCCGCAAGGGTCATTTTTTTGGAAAAAAATGACAGAAATAATCATCCCAAACTCTAAAGAAAAACGCGCGGCTTACCTGGCCTTCAAAAAGGCAGGGGCGCAGGTGAGCAGACTGCCATTAAATGACGTCACATTTGTTGACACTATTCCCTATCACAGCTGGAGATGTGGCGATGAACGTTATGGTAGGGATCAGTTTGGTCGCTCATTATTGGATTTAATGCCAGCAGCTCCAGCCTGCTTTGGAGCAGCCGAAGGAGTAGCGGCTTTTTTCGAACTGCCAACCTGGGTTGAAAGATTCGATGCCGCCGTCAAATGGATAAACAAATTAGGTTTTCATTCCGGTGTTCACTATGATGAAAACAAAGGTTTATTAGGATGCGCTTTTCGAGAAGCATTAATTGCTGGTAAAATTAGAACAGCACCCCCTATTAGTGAAGAGGATATTTTTAATATGCACCAACGTTCCGAAGTATATATTGATTTTCTATATGGTAAACATACAGGGACTGGTATCATTTTGAATTTCGAAGCAGGCACCACTGTTTTTCCAGAAGGGAAATTGTTTGTTGTTGATGTCTGGGCTTTACGAAGAATGGGCATTGGTCTTCAGCGGATTGCCGATGTTACTACAGATGTCGGAAGGCTATTATTTCAGACCCCAAACCCGTCAGTTTACATCCCTAAATTAGATTAAAATCCTAATCCGTAAAACTGTTATAATCTCAAATATGCCGATAATGCTAAAAATCGTCACCCCTGAAAAAGAGATCTTTAACGAGCAAGTTGATAAAGTAATCGTTCCATCAAGCGATGGCGAACTTGGGATTTTGCCTCATCACACCAACCTAATGGCTTCAATTATTCCCGGAGCACTCCACATCACCAAAGCCAATAAAACTACCTCGATGGCTGTTGGTGAGGGCTTGCTTCAAGTTGATCACAATCAAGTCTCGATCCTGACTGATTTAGCCGTTGAGGCCACTGATATCGATGAAAAAGCGGTCGAAGACGCCCGCAAACGCGCCCAGCAGGCCCTCGCTGATAAAACTCTTTCCGATGAAGAATACGCCACCACTTTGGCCATCGTCGAAAAATCGACCGCCCAACTGCGCCTCAAACGTCGCCATCATTCCAGAAGCTCCCAAGCCACTGAAACCGTCTCTTAAGACACTAAACCCTTATACCAATTAAGCTTTTTGGCAGTCCGTCGTCTATGGCAATTCGCACAAACAACTTCGCACTTATCAATTTCTTCTTGAATTCGCTTAATCGAAAATGCCCGATTTGCCATCCTGGCTATGCCATCGAATTTATCATGTAAATGATCAAACTCGAGAACGATCGGATCAGCTTCACTGCATTCAACACATGGATGCTCACAGTAATAGTTAAATAAAAATTTTCTCAACTTCACTCTAGTTAATCGACGATTGATCGTAGCCTTTGTTAAATAATAATCCCTATTCTTGACATAATGCTGTTTCGAATAAACTGATACGCAGCTTTTGCAAATTGACCTTAACCCTGCATTTTTCTTATCAAATCGATCTAAGGACTGAGTTAATATGCAACTGGTACAACTTTTCACCTGCTAAATACTAATATAACCCGAAGCAAGAAACAAGTACTATTTGTAGAAAGCTACCGCCTAAACTGATATAATGACAGCGATTCCGGAGATGGCAGAGTGGCCAATTGCAAAAGACTGTAAATCTTTCGGCGTAAGCCTGCGGAGGTTCAAATCCTCCTCTCCGGACAAAACCTATAGTTTGCTTATCATCCCCTTTCTGTTACAATAATTACATGTACAAAAGTTTTACTGAACAAGATTTCAAAACAATCTTGGGTTTACCGGAGGATTACCATGTCGATGGAACACTTTCGTATGGTTCGTGGAAAATCGATGAACAAAAAGCAATATTGGAAAAAACCCTATCCGATACGGGCAAAGAGATTTCTTTTGAAACAATACCTAACTTTCCATCATGGGCAATGGTATTTAAGGTTGGCGAGAAAAGATTCTGGTTTGATGTTTATTACGGTGGAGCAAGATTATCAGAAATAATCCATATGACTTCCCTTTTTGGAGCCAGAAAGCATCTCCTGTTGGGAACCTGCGGAGGACTAAATCCAAATGGATTATCGGGCGACCTCATACTTCCGACACTCTCCTTCGGAAATGAGAGTGCTACCAGGATGTATAATCCTGAAGCCTTAAATAATCACCATTATTCAAACGAAAATCTAACGGTATCTCTACAGGCTAAATTAGATAAAAAATATCGAATTCATCGAGGTCCTATCATGACTTGTCAGGCCATGCTAGCAGAAACCCTTGAGGATATTCAGCGATGGTCGAACGAAGGATACTTAGGGGTTGAGATGGAAACAGCCACACTTTTTGCTGTTGCAAAACATTTCAGAGTACCAGCTGCGGCAATATTAACAATCTCCGACAATCTGATCATTGGAGACACTGTTGGGTCAGATAACCACGAGAAGGCTCGAGATTATCGATATGAGGTCAGGGAGCAGATTTATAAAATAGCTATCGAAGAACTACTCAGCGAATAAATCATCGCTCGCCATTTTCTTACACCATTCTCTTAAACTTCAGCTATAACTAACCTACCGATTGTTGTGAGTCTTCAGATAACAAATCCTTTCGAGACATCTCCACCCATAATTTAACCAGTTTTAGACAATTACCCAACTAAAGGCTATAATTGATCCATGGCTATCAAACGGATGATGTATCACCGCCAGCCTGATTACACTCAGTCAGCTAAAGCCAAATTTCTGTCACTTTTCTCCTCTTTTTTTCTAGTCGGGGTGCTCATCTTTGTGGTACTTGTTATCGGTATTGTCGTTTTCTTTGCCACCCAAATCCCCTCCCCCGAACAACTCCAGAACCGAATAGTGGCAGCCTCTACTAAAATTTATGACCGAAACAACGAACTGCTCTACGATATTTTTGAAAATCAAAACCGATCTCCAATAAAACTGACCGAGGTTCCGGAATCAGTCAAACATGCCACCATATCGATCGAAGACAAGGATTTTTATAAACACGGCGGTTTCTCGGTCATCGGAATCAGCCGGTCTCTGCTAGAACTGGTTGTCAAACGTCAAATCGAAGGCGGCGGTTCTACTCTGACTCAACAGTTAGTCAAAAATGCCCTGCTGACCAGTGATCAAAGTCTTATCCGTAAAATCAAAGAGTTAATTCTGTCAATCCAAGTCGAGCGCGCCTATTCAAAGGATCAGATTCTGGAGATGTATTTAAACGAGATTCCTTATGGAGGAACTGCCTACGGCATCGAGTCCGCCGCCAATCTTTATTTTGGTAAACACGCCAAAGAACTTAGTCTCGCCGAATCATCGCTGCTGGCGGGACTCCCCCAGCGGCCCTCGGTTTATTCACCCTACGGTACCCATCCGGAACTAGCAAAAGTTCGCCAGTCTGAGGTTCTGCGCCGGATGGTTGAAGACGGCTATATTAGTCAAACTGAAGCCAATAATGCCAAAAACCAACCATTAACTTATCGGACCTCCCAAAACGAAATCGGTTTCAAAGCCCCTCATTTTGTCCTTTACGTCAAGCAAAAATTAATCGAACAATACGGCGATAAACTGGTTGAACAAGGTGGTCTTAAAGTTACCACTACCCTAGACAATAAGCTCCAAGAAGACGCCCAAAAAATAGTCAAAGACGAAGTCGCCAAACTCAAAGACTACAAAGTCGGCAACGGCGCAGCCGTAGTTATGGACCCCAAAACCGGCCAAATATTGGCCATGATTGGCTCCAAGGACTATTTTGCCACCGACTACGACGGAAACGTCAATGTCACCCTATCCTTGCGTCAGCCGGGTTCTGCCACTAAACCGATCACCTACTCAGGAGCTCTCCAAAAAGGCTACACCGCGGCCTCCCCGATCATTGACGTCAAAACAGTTTTTCCCGGAGGCGCTGATAACCCCGACTACATCCCGGTCAATTACGATGGACAGTATCACGGCGTCCAACAGATTCGCTACGATTTAGGCAACTCATTTAACATTCCAGCGGTCAAAACTCTGGCTTTAGTCGGTGTCAAAAACGTCATGGATCTAGGATACAGAATGGGACTCAGCACCTGGGAGCCAACTGATGAAAATGTCAACTCAGTCGGGCTTTCCCTCACTCTGGGTGGCCGTGAAGTCCGTTTAGTCGATCTGACCACTGCCTACGCTGTTTTAGCCAATCAAGGCCACAAACTCGACCCAACGTCCATCCTCAAAGTCGAAGACGCTAAAGGCAAAACTCTCTACGAATATCATCAAAGCGATGGAACTAAGATTATCGACGAAGGTATTGCCTTCATTATTTCCAATATATTAGCTGATAACGGAGCCCGCTCAATGGCTTTTGGTTCCAACTCGATCTTAAACATCTCCGGTAAAACTGTAGCAGTCAAAACCGGAACCACTGACCAAAAGCGGGATAACTGGGCGATTGGTTACACCCCTTCGATAGTTGTCGGAGTCTGGGTCGGCAACAATGATAATACAGTCATGAACCCGGCCATCGCCTCAGGCGTCACCGGAGCCTCACCGATTTGGGCAAAAATCATGACCAGAGCCCTCAAAGATAAGCCTGATGAGAAATTTAATCCCCCTAATGATGTCATTTATACTGATGTTGATGGACTGATGGGCGGCAAACCCAAAGACGGCTCGCCGACCCGTAAGGAGTATTTTGTCAAAGGAACTGATCCTCAAAACGTCTCCGCAGCCTACCAAAACGCCAAGGTTTGTAAAACCAACCCGCACCGCCTGGCCAATGACAACGAAGACGGCGATAACAAAGATGTCATAGTTCTCAAAGAAGATGACCCGACCGGCGCCAACAAATGGCAAACTGGAATTGACCAGTGGGTCTTAACTGCCGCCGACACCCGGCTGGTTGGGGCTACCAAAGGTTGCGATGGCATCCCAGGTTTTAGCGGCGGCGGTTCCACTGGAGGAATTATCTCGATAGTCAATGTCGGCAACGGTGCCAATGTTCCCCGCGTCTTCGACGTTTTAGCCAAAACCAATTCACCAAACGGCGTCAAAAACGTCACCTGGGCGATCGATGGGACTCAAAAAAACGTCCAAACCAGCGAACCCTACGCCCAACACGTCGAATTTCCACCTGGCGATAAAGGTTCCCACACCATTACCGTCACTCTGGTCGACAATAACGGCGGCACCTTTACCACATCAATCGGGGTCACAGTCTCACTCTAATATTCCCGTCATCCTGAGAGTCCTAACCTGTTGTCATTCTGAGTAGCTTGCGAACGAAGAATCTCTAGGTTAAAAGTTTTTCTATACCAATTTCCATTACGGCCACTCTTTTTGGAATACCAAATGAATCCGTTACTCTTTTATGAACCTCAGCAATCCCGCCTAGAGTTTGACCATCTTCAGTAGACATCTTCAAGGATCGATTAGGATGAAATACACTCAGATCTATTCCAGATTCTTTTTTTATATCTGTTTTTATTTTTAGATTTAAAGATTTATTCAACCGGACAAATATCTGATGCAATTCCTGAATTGGGTTATTGGTGCCGTTCATGACCGCCATTGCCAGACTATACTTCTCGACTATTCCCCCTTGAGAATCTAAATAATAAATTTTGCCGATCTCAAAAATTGCCATATCCTTAATGCCTTGACGCAGATTCTGATCAACGACCTCAACTAAATTCGCCCAGCTGCTTTGCCTCATATACTCAGTCTCTGATGATATCGGATTAGCTACCTTTATCAACCCTTTTAGCTTATCCTGATCAATCCCTAAACTCTTTAAAACATTAGTCGAGTAAAAAGAATAAGTTTGAACCTCCGTTAAACCAATTTTCACCAGTTCGGTTTTTATTCGACCGATTAATTCAAACAATTTCTGATCAACTTTCGCAGGCAACCTGCCAACCAACTCTTTAGCCGGAATCTTCTCGTAGCCGTAAATTCTGGCCACCTCTTCGATCAGATCTTCTTCAATCTCGACATCTTTACGCCAATACGGCGGCATCACCTTCCACTCATTAATTGTCATCCCCGACCCCTCATCTGTCATCTCCGATCCAGTCGGAGATCCATAGATTCCCGATTTCTCGGTAATGACAGTACGGGAGACTTCGAAATTCAATTTACTCAGCGCCTCTTCAATAAACTCTTTATCAATCTCCACCCCGATTAGTGAATTAACTTTTTTTTGAGTTAAATTAATATCCCGATCAAGATCCTTAAAATCGCCTGTTAGAGTCAGTGCTTCCAGCTTCCCGCCCAATTCTTGATACATCCGAATAGCGCCGTCGAGCGCCTGCATTAGCCGGATCCTGGTTAAACCATGATAAAATCGCTTACTTGCCTCCGATTGTATCCCCAGACTGTTAGCCGTCCGCCGCAGACTAACAGGATCAAAAATAGCGGCTTCCAAAAAAAAAGTCTCGGTCTGATCAGTCACCTCGCTATTTTTTCCGCCCATTACCCCGGCAATCCCAATCGCTTCCTTCGGATCCGCAATTACTAAATCACCCCTAGCCAATACTCGCACCTTTCCATCAAGAGTCACAATCTTCTCTCCCTCCTCGGCAGTTCGAACAATTATTTTACTCTCCGTCACTTTTGCTGCATCAAAAGCATGTAGCGGTTGGCCGTACTCCAGCATCACTAAATTAGTTACATCAGCCACATTATTAACGCTTCTA
>CAZXEW010000074.1:0-5467 GCA_964640215.1 uncultured Gammaproteobacteria bacterium | reverse complement strand
TAAAACAAACCATCGCTAGCATCATCGCTTTTCTTCTGCCGCAAGCGCCGCTCATATTATTTGAACATTGGCACAGCTGGCTGGAAGTCAAACGCCTGATCTCCCTTTTTACCGGACCCGCCACCGAACCTCATACTTTTAACCAACTTTATCTCTACTTAATTCAGAACTTACGCGAGCCTCAAGGTATCCTAAGCTTTCAGATATTACCCTGGCCGTTAGTTTTAATCTCTTTTTGGGGAATTTTCCTGATTCTGATCACCAAAAAAGTCGGTTTTTGGAAAGACCGGTTTCATGCCGTAACTCTCCTAACCACTCTAATTGTCTTTTTACTCTACTACTGGCGCTTTCCCGCCCACGTCCCGGAATATTATTTCGGCGCCATCCCCACCCTGATCACGCTCTACACAGCAGCTTCTCTCTCCCTGCTTGTTAAAACCAAAAAACTTATCTGCCTTCTGCCAATTGTCCTCATCTGGGTCTTTGTCACTAACTTTAAAACCACTATTGATCGCTGGAATAACCCCTCGCTGATCACCCTTTCTCACAAAGACACCATCGTCAAAGAAATCATCGCTCACTCAGCCAACCAACCATTTTATCTTTCCTACATCAAATCTCCCGGTTGGAATTTCGGCTTCGAATATCTATTTAAACTCTACGGCCACTCCTCCTCCGGCAACCGCCAGGATCCAGTCTACACTATAGTCATCCCCAAAGAGATGTCCCCCGACTCCATCCAATTTTCCTCCGGCAACATCGGCCTGATTTATCCGGATAAAAAGTATTGACAGATACCCCAATTTGCGCAATTATGGGTCTGTAATTCCAATCTAATGCCAGGCGAAATCCCTTTAACTTACTCTCAATCGGGCGTCAACTACGAATTGATGGACCCTTTCAAAATCCAGTGCCAGCAGGGTGCAACCACCACAGGCAAAAATATCGAACGTTTTAAAAGATATGGCCTGGACGTCAAAGAAATCTCTCAGAGTCGCGGCGAGTCTGCATTTAAAATCGCCATCATCTCTCAAACAGGCATAAAAATGTCCATCATCGGAATTGAAGAAGGATTAGGCTCAAAAAATGTCGTCGCTCATCATTACCGTGAATCTCTCCAACACAGACAATTACAACTCGCCAATGATGTCTCTAGAGTTCTCGGAAAATCTCTCTACCGTGGAATTGGTCTCGATAATGCCTCAGCCTCATTAAACGATTTGGCTACCAGTGGCGCCACCCCTCTAATGTTTAACCTTCACGTAGCAGCAGACTCCAGCGACTGGTTTACTGATGAGGTACGTAACGCCGACTTAATAGCTGGTACAGTCGAGGCTTGCAATCAAACCCGCTGCGTTTGGGGCGGGGGCGAATCTCCCACACTTCGAGATGTCATTTCCCCGGGAATGGACCTGCTAGCCAGCTCAGCTATTGGTTTAGAATTTCCCGATATTAATAAACCCTTAACTGAAGACAACATCGAAGAAGGTCAAAGGATCCTTTTTTTACTTACACCAGGAGTTAATATTAATGGTTTGACGCTGTTAAGAAGAGGTTTACTCGAAAGAATAGCCACTCGCTTTGGGTATGAAGGATCAACTAGGTTATTAGATGCTTACTCTCAGGATATTGGCAACGGGCGACCATATGGCGAGGCCATATTAGAACCCACCCCACTATATGCCAGGGTAGTCGATGCAATACACGAAGAAGGACTTCCTATCGAAAGTGCTGGGCTGATCTCGGGCCACAGCTTTAGAAAAATAATGAGGGCTCGAAAAGACCTCACTTATGTTATCCAAAGAATTCCAGATCCACCTCAAATTTTTAAATTTATTCAAGAAATTTCTGGAATGAACGATAATCAAATCTACGCCGATTACAATATGGGTGCCGGTTTTTTCTTATTTATGGCACCCAAACACCTCGATAGATCTATTGAAATTGCCCAAAGATTAGGTTATGGCGCAATGGACGCTGGTTATATCGAAACAGGTCCCCGCCGTGTGGTCATTGAACCGTTGGGAATCGAATATAAAGGGGAAACTCTTCAAATCCGCTAGACTAAATTAAGCCGCACTCTGTAAATTAGCCTGGTTTTTTAAAGTTATAGGCTGTTCAACTGCCGTCGGCTGCGCTTCAGGAATTATTTTAGGGAGATTATATGAATGCCGTATCGCTTTTGGCTCTTTAAACCCTTCAATAGTAACTATTTCCACCGGCGCTCCACCCTCATCACCCTCGGCATATCCATAAACAACAATTCTATTCACAAGATCCGACCCTAATGTCTGAATATTCAATAACGTATCCAACATCGGCCTTTTATTTTCATAGGCATTTACGGCCAGACCCGAATCTAAAGTGGCCAGTCTTGCTATATAAATCATTCTGTCTCCATTGCGATCCGATATCAAACTTTTCGTTGCCCCCTTACTGGACAAACTCTCACTCAAACGCATACTAACCTCTCTAACTTCACCGATACTACCAGTCATTTTTAATCCAACCTCCTGCCGACCACGTTTATTGTAGTGACTATAATATCGCTCCACACCATTAACTCCCACTTTAATACCGTTAAATCTCGGAAAAAGGCCTATTATTGGTTTACTGACACGCTCCAAGTCTTCCTCAGTCTTTATTTCACCTATCCATAACAACGGGATAATCGCGGGTGGTGAGGCAAACTGTACTCCCACCTTAGCAGCATCTGTCAACCCCACCAAAAATTCCCGCTTAAACTTTGTCACAAAATCTTCAAAACCAGGAATACGGCGGTCAAGGGGGATAGCTACAACAGCTGAAGAGATACTTTTAAAAGCCTCACTCGGCATCTAAGCGCATTTTTACCACAAATCTCTCCAAAAATCAACCCCTTAATTAAAAGCAGCTCTTGACATCTTTAGTCAATTTTGGTACAATATGGTCATGTTTAGTAACAATCCACAAGTCTACACCCCGGAGCAAGTTGCCCAAATTCTGCAGCTTAGCAAAAATACTGTTTACGAACTAATTAGCCGCGGCGAAATCATCGCCAAAAAAATTGGCAAAGTTTACCGTATCCCGCAAAGCTCACTCTCTTTTGTCTTCACCGGTCTAGACAATGACCTCTACATCGCCGAGCAGGAAGATCTAAATGTCATCGAAAATATCCAACAAAAAATCTCTGAAACTCGTGCCAGACTATGATCACAACACCAAGAATCTTTTTAGATTCTGACGTGGTCATCTCCTCCTTAATTTCCGAAAAAGGTGCTGCCTATTTATTAATAAACACTCCATCTCTCCGATTATTTATCTCTAATATTTCTAAAAAGGAATTGCAGGACGTAACCAAGCGATTGCAAATTAACCAAAGATCACTCCGAGAAACTATTAAAACCAACGTAGAAACTACTTACATCAACGTTGCGGTGACATCACTAAAAACTCAATACAAAAATTATGTCACCGACCCAGATGACGCTCATATTATCGCCGGTGCCGACAAATCTCAGGCAAAGTTCCTCGTCACCTACAACCTCAAGCACTACCACATTGATAAAATCAAACAGGATCTCAACATCATCGTTCTCACCCCTGCCAACTTACTCCAATACCTAAGAAGTCTTTAATCGTACAACACCACCCAAACTTACTATTAAAATTTCTCTGTGGCGATGCTCCCATTAAGGCTAATACTAACCAATTTTTCCTGATATTGCGGCCTCTTTGTCGAATCCACCCCAAATATGGCCACTTCTGTTAGATCAAATGTCCACCGCACTTTCGTCAACTTAAGTTTAATTTCTCCTATATCAAATTCGGGCCAATCGTTAATCCTGGCCACACTCATATGCAAATGAAAAGGCCACAAATTATCCTCGGCTGAATACCTCACTAGATCTTTATTAAGAGCTTCGTGAAATTTTTTCAGAATCGGGCTTTGCTCAACATCTAAAAACAGCGTTTTAGGATTACCCGGCCTAAAAAAATCAAACCCACTCACTTTTATCTGTACACCGTGGAGCATATCTACATGGCTGCGGATAATCTTTTCCACCAACCTCAAGTCTGATATCTTATCGTTCAGATAATAAATCGTGATATGCGGGCAGTCCGGAAAAGCTGTTTCCAACTTTGGGTAAAATCTCCCGATCATCTCCAAAACTTGTCGATATTCTACCAAAAACTGCTCCGGCAACGGAATTCCTATAAAATATGAGGTGAACCGGCTCATGACTTCAATATACTCAAAAACGCCTCTTGGGGAATTTCGACGTTGCCAATCATTTTCATCTTTTTCTTGCCTTTTTTCTGCTTGTCCAACAATTTATCCTTGCGTGTCCGGTCCCCACCGTAAAGTTTAGCCGTCACATCTTTTCGAAACGGCGACACCGTCTCCCGGGCAATCACTGTTCCCCCAATTGTCGCCTGGAGCGCAATCGCGAAATTCTGCCGCGGCAACACCTCTTTCAACTTTTCGACAATCCGCCTCCCGATCGACTCAGCTTTTGAACGAACCACGATCGTCGACAACGCATCCACCTTCTCTCCACCCACCAAAATATCCACCCGGGCCGCCTCGACCGGCCGAAAATCCAATAATTCCCAATCCAACGAGGCAAACCCGCTCGACACCGACTTCAACTTATCGTAAAAATCGGTAATCATCTCCGACAAAGGCATCTCATATTCCAGCTCCACCTGCGATCCATAATGAACCATATTTACAAACCGCCCCCGCCGCTCCTGAACCAGTTCCATCACCCCTCCCAGATAGTTTTGGGGCACAAAAATCAGCAACTTAACCCATGGCTCATTCAATATTTTCAAATCCGTCGCCAAATCCAAATCCGCCGGGTTGTTAATAATTTTGTCTCCGGCCCGATACTCCACTGAAGGCGCAGTCGCCAAAAGATTTACTCCAAACTCACCGCTTAACCGTTCCTGAACCACTTCAGCATGCAACAACCCCAAAAATCCACACCTAAATCCGCTCCCCAGCGCCGCCGACTGCTCAATTTCATATGAAAAAGCCGGATCGTTCAACTTAAATTTACTCAAGGCCTCTTTCAAATCAAAATACTCCGAGGCATCAATCGGATAAAGCCCGACAAACACCATCGGCTTGACCTCCCGATACCCCGGCAGGGGAGTCGCACCAGGATCTGTCGAAATAGTGTCTCCCACCCGAACAAGATCAGCACTCTTCACACCGGTCGCAATATAACCAATCTCGCCAGCTTTCAAATCAGTGCTCGGCATCAACGCCGGCCCGAAAAATCCTGCCTCCAACACCTCCCCCTCAGCTTTGGTACTCAAAAAATGAATCTTCGACTGTTGCAGCGGCACCCTCCCCTCCATAATCCGGACCTGCGCCACCACCCCTTTATAGGTATCAAAAAACGAATCAAATATCAGCGCCCGCAGCGGCTCCTCCCGTACACCTTGGAGGTATCCTAGCTTGGACACCTCGGTAACA
>CAZXEW010000073.1:0-39138 GCA_964640215.1 uncultured Gammaproteobacteria bacterium | reverse complement strand
TTTGACGAGCTGACGAGGTGTTAACTTTAAACAGATCCTTCGCATGACGCTTCAGCATGACTGGGGGAAAGTGTTTCAAGATGGCTATTTCTACTCATCAAAATCATATCTCTGCTCTTTCCAAGGATCGCCGTAATTATGATACCCCCGCGTTTCCCAAAAACCTGGCTCATCGTGATCGACAAACTCAATCGCCTTCAACCACTTGGCGCTTTTCCAAAAATATAAATGCGGCACCAACAGGCGGACCGGACCGCCGTGAATAGCCTCAATATCTTTCGCGTCATATGACAACGCCACCATCCCTTTCCCCCCGATCACATCCTCATGCGGCAAATTGGTCGTATACCCATCATAGGAGTAGGCGATAATATGATTCGCCCCCGGCTTCAAACCAACCACCTTTATAATCTCGTCCAAACTCACCCCTCGCCATTTGGTATCAAACTTACTCCACTTAGTCACGCAATGAATATCCACCACCACATTCTCCTGCGGCAACTTCCCAAAATCCTCCCACTTCCAATTCTTCTCTTTCTCCACCAACCCAAACACCCTCAACCCCCAATCCTTTTTCTCCACCACCGGCGTCGGCCCTTTGGCCAGCACCGGAAAATCATTCACCTGATATTGCCCAGGCGGCAATCTATCATCCTGCTCTCTCTTTGGTCTAAACCCCAAATTGATAATTCCCATTCCCAAATTATATCATCCATCACTCATCTGCTAAAATAAAACCATGACTAAGTTTCTACTCTCCCTACTATTCCTGATCGGCCTGGGCTATTTCCTTTATGCCTTTGGTATTATCCAACCTTATGTAGATAATTACATCTATTTTTCCTACTGCGACCAGCCCATCCGCTATCACGTCGACACTCTTGACCCCAAATTCAATCTCTCAAAACAGCAATTTCTAGCTGATGTCGACCAGGCTGCCAAAATCTGGAACAAATCCGTCAACCGCAATCTCTTTTTATACGACCCCGACCCAAGTTCTCTTTCCATAAATATGATCTATGACTCCCGTCAAAGCCTGGAAACTAATATCAGTGATCTCCAAGGTCAGCTCGGGAACAAACAAGGCCCCCTCAATTCAGAGGTCCAAGATTACAACCGTCAATCAGTCGATTTTGAAAACCGGCTCAACCAACTCAATCAAGAAATCAGCGATTGGAACTCCAAAGGCGGCGCTCCGCCTGATGTCTATCAGCAACTCCTCGAGCGTCAACAATCCCTTCAAACCGAAAGCCAAAGACTGAACCAAACCGCTAAATCTCTCAACCAATCCACTGACCAATACAACTCGCAAGTCGAAAAACTTAACACAACCATCAACACTTTCAACACCGCCCTAACCTTCAAACCCGAAAACGGCATCTTCAAAGCCGATCAAAACCGCATCGAAATTTACTTTAATATCAACCAAACCGAGCTGGTTCACACCCTGGCCCACGAACTCGGCCACACCCTCAGCCTGCCCCACAATGATGACCCCAAGTCGATCATGTACCCCTCCACTACCCTCACTCTTATTCCCTCTACCAGCGATATCTCTGATTTAACCAAAATCTGCCAAGATCGCAGCATCTTCGAACCCTTCATCCAACGTCTTCAGCCACTTTTTCACCCCTAGACAAATCCGCCATCTCCCGTTAAGATAGGTAAAATTATGGATGTAAAAAAATTAGCCATCGGCGGCATTTTGCTGATAATCGTCCTAATAGTCGTTATTTTTGGCTTCAAATCCTTCAATCAATCAACCGCCCCCACCAACGAAACTTCCACCTCTACCCCCACCAACCCACCTTCTCCCATTGATCAGCTGATGGCCTCCGCCTCTGGCAGCTCCATCGGCCAGGTTAAAGAGTTCACACTCACCGGCTCTAACTACAAATTCTCTCAGGCTACCCTAACTGTTAACAAAGCCGATAAAGTCAAAATCACTTTCAGCAGTAACGGTGGCACGCATGATTTCGTCATCGATGAATTTAATGTCAAAACCAAAGTTTTACAGGCTAATTCAAGCGAAACAGTTGAGTTTACCGCTGACAGGACAGGCACCTTCGACTTCTACTGTTCCGTCGGCAACCACCGCGCCATGGGCATGGTCGGCAAACTAACCGTTAACTAACATACTTTTTTGCAAACCTAACCTCAACCTCCTCAGTATCTATCTCCATCCGAACATTTTACAATAAACAACCAGGAAAGAATTAACACCTCGTCATGTCCTCCCAAAAAAACGTTCGCGCTGATTGGTGGTGTCATTCCCGCGGAAGCGGGAATCCATGAGCTTTAGTTCCCACGCTCACTCATGATCCGTCAATACCATCTCAAATTGCCTATTTCCAAATCTCAATGAGTCTTCACTGCGTTCGCCTCTTGCTACGCAATTGACTACTCAAAGTTTTTTGGAAGTACACGACTTACGATTTAATTCTTATCTACGAATATTTCTTCAACAGTTCCACTACCACCGCTTCGTCTAAGTTCAAACCTCGATGATTTGTGATCTTTGGCCGGGTCTGCTCAAAATGCGGTACCAACTCGCCCTTATTATAAGTACTTATCACCACCGGATGAATATAATAGCTCCGGCAAACCGACGGCGTATTTCCTAGCCGCGACGCCACTTTCTTTACACAGCCGTTAACATTTCTTTTAGCCTCAGTCTCCGACTCAAACGGGCCGATTTCATTCAGATTAACCGCTCCCATCACTGTTCCACCCCACGTCCGAAACTCCTTAGCCGTCACCTCCGCCCCTGAGATCTCGTGCAAATACTCATTCACGTCCGCCGAATCCACACTATGGCGCTGACGACCCTCATCAACATATTGAAATAACTCATACCCCGGCAACTCGATACATCTCTTAATCGTCTTCACCACCATCGGATGCGACACTCCCACATTGTGAGCCACCCCACTTTTCCCCACAAACTCAAATTTGACTCTGTCTCCTTGAACCTGAACGTGTTTATTACGCAAAGTTGTCAACCCAAAATGATTATTTTCCTTGGCATATTCCTCATTTCCGACTCGAATAAACGTATGCTCCAACAACCACACCACAGTCGCCAGCACCCGAAGTCTCGACAACCCATCAATCGACATATCCCGACCGACTTTATAGCGAATTTTCGGCAAAATATCTCCAAAATAGAGCATTTTATCAAACTTCGTCTCCTGACAAGCCTTGGTCCAATCCGTGTGATAAACATACTGCCGCCGCCCCTTTTGATCCGTCCCCATCGCCTGAATATGCCCGTTCGATTGTGGACAAATCCAGACATCCTCCCAGGCCGGTGGAATCACCAACGCTTTTATTCTGTCCAAAACCTCTTTGTCACGAATCTGCTTGCCATCAACACCAACATATTGCCAGCCTTTGCCCCATTTTCGCCGTGTCAAACACTTACTTTTCTCGCTAATATAGCGCAAATCCGCTTTTCTGGCTATTTCAATCGGCTCAGGGGAGGCAATCAAATCGGCAGCTAACATACTCATTCATTATACGAAGAATAGTCCTTCTCGCAAAGCCTCGAAGAATATTTCCGGAAAGACTCAGAAAAACTCAGCGATTCAGAGAGTCTGATAAACCTGATCTATCGGAATTCCGATTTGCCGAGTCATTCCGAGTTTTCTGAAGAATTAGCTCTCAAACCCACCCTGTTTTTGGATCATGCCGCGGACCTCTTTAAGTTTTTCTTTGGCTTTGAGGACATTTTCCGGCGTCGCAATAGTATAAGTGTGCTCACAGTATTTCTTCCATTCCTTGCTGGTTATCTTGGAAGTCGGCTTGAGTTTAACATCAGAGCGCCAGTTAATAATTTTAACTACCAGATTATGGACTTGTTGTCGCTGTTCGGCTTTGAGTTTAGCCGCCTCTTTTTTGTCCAAACTTTGTTGACTGCTTTGTTGAACTCTTGTCTGGGTTACGGTTGTATCATCAGCTATATCATTCGAAGTTTTAATCATATTATTGAGCATAAAAGGAAGTAAACTACATATACAACTAAAGAATTATAACAAACTTCCAGCTCAATTTCAATCACCTAGCCTCAATTCGTTCGTAAATTACCAGTCGTCATTTCGCTAGAAAGAGCTGTGCTCATATCCGCCAGCGCGCAGTATTGGCAATTCTTTTTACCACACCGACGATCCCAAAAGGCCAAATCCAAAATTTCTTTACCAACGTTTCGGACCAATTCCTCCAACTGCTTGACCTCCAACGCCCCAATTTTAAACACCTCCCGATGATATTTCCCTTTGCTATCAGGCTCAACAAAATCAATCACCCCTTCGACCACTTGCATTTTCTTAAACTGATAATTATCCAGCAAAATTTTATAGAACACCAACTGCCGCAAATACCCACCATCACCACCCGCCTTGTCGTCCGTCACCTCATCCCCTGTAGCTTTAGCGAAGGAGGACCCCTCAATAAATCCTCGCGACTTTGGCTTCCCGGTCTTAAAATCCGTCACCCGGACAGCCACACCATCCAATGGTTCAATCATATCAATCTTGCCGTTCAAAAAAACCCGTTCATCAATCTTAACTCCCCGAATATACAACTCACTCAAGCGCTGATCATCCCATTTCGACACCACATTTTCGTAATACCCGGGGATCATCTTCTCACCTTTCTTCATCAAATCCTTAAAATCCCTCTCACTGGGATTCTCCTTCTTCATCGCCTCCTCGAACGCCTTCATCAAAAGGCCTACTCCATCCTTGGTTGTCATTCTGGCAAGCTCAGCGCGTCCAGAATCACCCCCCTTCACCGACTTCAAATACGCGTTCAACGCCGCGTGCACCGCTGTCCCAAAAATCAGACTTTTCGTCTTCACATCCGGAATCAGCAACAGATTTCGATAAAAATAAGTCCACGGACACTCCAAATAATTGTTGAGGGCCGTCACCGATAATCCACGGTCGATAAAAATTTCATTCAAAAACTGCTTATTTTTAATCTGCGGCGGTGTTGCCATCTTCGGTGCGAAAATAACTTGCTTTTGCTTCAAAAAATTATCCTCAAACTCCACTACCTCAACAATTTCCTTATAATTATCCGCAATCTCGCCGATAAACTGTGATTGAACCTGCTCGCGGCTCTCCAAACTCCTACTCGAATAGCTGATCACCACCTCCCGCCGTGCCCGGGTCATCGATACATAAAAAAGTCTCCGTTCATCCTCATTTTCATCCAACTCAACACCCAACTTTAACTTTACACCCATATACTCCCAAGGGATTTTAAAGGCCCTGCTACGCTTTTTCTGATTACCCCAATGCCCATCAAAGCAGTTAATAATATATACTACATCGAATTCCAACCCTTTTGACTTGTGGGCAGTCATCAATTTGACCGCATTTGCCACTCTTGTTTTAACCGAGCTTTTAAGAAGCAAATCATGTTTTGACAACAAATCCAAATAATCCAAAAAATCACTCAGACCAAAATCGGGATTTTTGGCCACATGGACTTTTATATCCTCAAATACCCCGGTCAGCTTATCCAACACCTCCAGCGAGTTGGCTGCTTTCAATATCCACTCCATTAACCCTGACCCGTTTAGCACCTTAACAAACAAACTTTCAAAATTATCATTGTGTGATAAATTCGTCCAATTCTGCAGTTTTTCGTAAAATCGCTCGAAGTTGTTTAGATCATCCAGAGCTAGCGTTTTTAGTATTTTTGAACTAGAAATTACCTCAATTACCGAAGTGCGATTTTTATGACAATATCGCATTATTTTATAAACATCCAACGGCTGAGCGCCGATACAATCAATATGCAACGCACCAATCAGCGCCGCGTCATCTCCGAAATTCGCCACCGCCCGAAGCAGCATAATCAACTTTCTAATCTGGGCATCCTGGAAAATATTCTGGTCTGCTTCCAGCGAAAAGGCCACCCCACGACTTTCCAAAACATCAACCATCGGCTGCAAATCCCGGTTATTTCTGCCAATCACCGCTATTTCACCTAAATTTTCACCCTGTTTCAGCTTCGTTTGAATATCGTTTGCTATATAATGGTATTCTGCGAAAAAATCACTCAGTGTCGCCACCTTCACCAACTCTTCTTTCAAACCGGCCTGCGCCTTCAACTGCCCGGCTTCCGGAAACAACACATTGGCCATGCTATTTTGGGAGATCAAACTCCCAGCCGCATCCAAAATCGTCTGATTCGACCGGTAATTATTGGTTAAATTAATCAGTACTGCTTCAAGATACAGATTTTTGAAGAAAATGAAATTTTCCAACGACGCTCCCTGAAAACGAAAGATCGCCTGCTTCTCATCTCCAACTACAAACAAATTGGGATTAGGATAATAGCTGCACAGCAGCTCAATTATCTTGTTTTGAGCATTATTTGTATCCTGGTGTTCATCAACCAAAATATACTGATATTTCTCTTGCAAACTTATCAGCAATCCACGATTTTTCTCCAAAACCACCAACACCTCGAGCAACATATCATTAAAGTCATACCCCTTCTTCTCAAACAGCATCTTCTGATACTTTTCGTAAATCCCACCCAACTCCTCATTCTTGGCGATCTCCCGTTGCAATATTTGATATTTGCCCTTCATCTCCCCTTTAAGACCGTTGGGTCGCAAGCTTCGCTTATACGCACCTTTGTCATGATATAAACCCTCAGTTTTGTCGAAATCCTCTTTTTGCTTGACCAGCGCCTCCTTAAACGCCTCGGCCGTCACCCCCTCCTTTTTCAGCTCATCGATCGCGTTTCTGATCGAACGGACATAATACATCGGATCCCCAAATGGCTTTAAAATAGTTAAATTCTGCGCTTGAACAATTTTCTCAATTATTTGAACTTGCTCAAGCTCCGTAATCGAATCCGAGGCGATTAAGTGGGGAAAATCTTCCGGATAATTTTTGATAATATCGTTGCAAAAAGAATGAAAAGTTGAAATCACCACTCTAAATCCCGGCGTCCCAATAATCTCCACCAACCTTGAGCGCATATTCGACGCCGCCGACTCGGTAAAAGTCAGTGCTAAAATATTTTCCGGGCTAACATCGGTTTTGAGTAAAATATTGGCAATCCGTAGTGTAAGTATCTGGGTTTTCCCTGTCCCCGGCCCCGCCACCACCATCACCGCCCCCTCAATCGTGTTAACCGCCTTTTTCTGGGCCGGATTCAACTGGCCATATAACTCTTGAAATTTTTGGTTAACCATAGTATAATATTGTTATCACGATGAGAGGGCACACCTAAGGTTCCGTCCGAAGGTTACTCCCTCTCTTTTTTTGAGCTAATTTCTCCTTCAAAGGGGTTATATAAATGAAATATCTCCTAAACTTCCTTAGCAGAGCAGAATATTTTCGCGGATTGGGGATCAAAATATGTAACAACTTACCTTGTTTCTCCAAGTATTCAATCAAACAATGAAAATCGCCATCTCCTGAGACAATAATCGCCTTATCATAATGTGGGTATTCAATCATCGCATGCAAGACTAATTCCGCATCAACGTTTCCTTTTATCTGGACAACTCCTTGCTGCTTGTGAACTAAGGTTGGCTTGAAAATAAGCACAAAACCAGCATTCTGCAACGAGGCGTATAACAACTCATTACCCGGCACATAGCCAATAAACAAAAAGGCTTTGAAAACACAATACTTATCTTTTAGATATACGCGAAACCTGCCAAAATCTAGCGACCATCCCTGCTCTTTGATCGCCAGATTCAAATTCTGACTGTCAACAAAAGCATAATTTTTCTGAAATTTAGTGGTTTTCATAAATTATTGTCATTGCGAGCTTCAAGCGCGGCAATCACTTCATTGAGAAAACCATTTCCGCTTGATATCATTCCAAAATCTTCTCTACAGTCGCATCCGCAAAAATTTTCATCGTATCGTAAATATTTATCTCATTATGCTTGGGGATCAACAATTGTAAATCTGTACACGCTAAAATCACATCCTTAACGCCCTTCTTTGAAAAACTATCTATTATTTTCAATAACTGCTCGCGATCCTTATTATCGTGCCTACTCATCACCAAATTTTTTATCATCTTACCGATCTTCGCCTGCTGGAAACCGTCTGGATTAATCTGATCTATCCCGTTATGCAGCAAAACTCCCTCATACAGCTTCCGATTGATAGTCGTAGATGTTGCCAATATTCCAACTTTTGTGATACCTTGAGTTTTCAAAAACCTCGCTGTCTCCTCAACGATACCCAAAACAGGAATCTTCACCGACTGTCTAATCTCAGAAATAAAAATATGCAATGAATTACAGGGCATCACCAAGAAATCAACCCCAGCAGTCTCTAATTTTTGGGCCGCCTCAACCAAATACGGAATATACCGCTCTTCACCTTCAGCTTTAGTCAACAAATCATCTTCGATTTCGTACGCCAACGGCACATTCCAAATAAGTATCGGCGGTCTTTGAATTTTATTTTTTTCAAAGCTTGAGAAAATTAGCTCTAAATAGAACTCTGCTGTTGTTTCCGGACCTAATCCCCCAATCACACCTACAGTTTTCATATCATTCACTTTCAATCGTAATACTTGTAATCTCCAAAGTCGTAATCTGCGGCAAACTTGCCCCCATCAAGCCCTGCAGATCGCCGTGCATGCCAACCGTATTATTAATCACCCGCTCGATTTCTTTCTCCCGCTTGGCCCAAATTTTGATAAAGGCCCGTTTTTCATCTTCTAAATCTTTTTTCATCGCGCTAAACGCCTCGATAATCGCCTCCACCCGCCCCCGAAACTCATTCCCACTCAAATAATTGTAAATCATCTCCATCTTCTCCGCCTTTCCCACCGCCATATTTTTGGCCGCTCCCAGTTGTATCAGCGACAACCGGATAAACTTGGCCAGACTCAGCAAGCATTCATAATTAGTCACATAGATCCCATCCCGCGGTCCAAAGTTCTTAACATCCCCCGGCATCACCGCGCTCACCAACACCGCCACATCCGCCTTCGACACCCTCAAGTCATCCTTCAGCTTCTGAACCCAGCCCTCACTCCAAGCCTTTGTGCGCTTACTCTCCCAAACAATCATGCCACAATCCTGTCCGGCAGTATTTCTGACCCTCTGTAAAATATCCGCCCCGCTCACTCCCTTCGGCACCGGCAAAATCTCATCATAGACAAACTCACCGCGCAAAATCTGCTCCAATTCCAGTTCCAACACCTCACCCTGCAACTGTTGCGAAGTCACATTGGCCTTGAGCTGCAGCTCCTCAATCGTCCGCCGCATCGAATCCATCTGCTTATCTTTCTCGGCATCCCTCAACCGATGCTGCTCCAGCATCAACTCCGCCGTTTCCTTGCGAATTTTCTCCCGCTCGCCGTCTATTTGGCGCTGTTTCTCCAACTCAAACTCCTCTTTTTCCTTCTCCAAATTATTTTTAGCCTGGCGCAATTTTAACTCTTGCTCCCTCGCCTCAATCAGCTTTTTATCTTTGTCAGCCAATTCCGCTTTCAAGGCTTTACTCTCCAAATCCACTTGACTCTCCAACTTCCGTTTTTCGTCCTCCTGCCAGTCCAGCATCTGTTTACGCAACCTCTCTTTTTCCTCTTCAAGATGCTTTTGGGATGCCTGCTCTAAGCTTTTCTTAAACTCATCTTCGATCTGGGATTTCAAGGCATCATCAACCGAAATCGGGGATTTGCAATTTGGGCAAAGTATCGTCGTGGCGTTCATAATCTGGAGACCTAGTTCGTCCCCTAGTTTGAACCAAATAGAGCTAAAAATCAACCCTCAAAACGAACAAAACCCGACAAATCAATCTAGCTGTTAAAAATCCGTCAAAAAGATACAATTAAACAATGCTGCTCATTAAAACCCTGGTCAGGATCTTAAAACGGCTGATCTGGCTCATCCTCAACATTTTACTTCTCATATTAGTCATCAGCAAAGTTCCCCCTCCTCACTCCTGGGCTGAGGCCAGTGTCTTTCAAATCTTAGCTCTTTTCATCCCGCTGCTGACTAGCTTCACCCTCCTGTTCCATTTATTTGTCAAAAACCTTACTTTTAGCTTCATTCTCGCCCTTTCCCTGCTCATTCTGACCGTCCTCCAGGCCCTACACAATTTCACCCCAACCACCGTCTTGCTGACCCTCTTTGTAACACTGATTATCATCCTTATCATCCGCAACCTCCGACCCCGCCAAAAACCTGCCACCCGCTTCCGCAACCTCTTTTCCAAAAAACAATTGCGTTAAGCACGAAATGGGCGTATTATTTCACCCATGAACAAATTTTACCTAACCACCGCCATTCCCTACGTCAACGGCCGGGCACATATAGGCCATGCGCTCGAGTATTTTCAGGCCGACACAGTCCGCCGTTACCACCAACTTCTCGGCGAGGATACCCTTTTACTCTCCGGTTCGGATGAAAACGCTCTTAAAAACGTCCAGGCTGCCCAAAAAGAGAACATTGAGGTCCAAAAATATCTGGATCAAAACTCCCAAGCTTTTAAAGATGCCTTTGAAAATCTCGGAGTTCATCTCGACGTTTTTCAACGCGGTTCTGATCAAAAAAAACACTGGCCCGGCGTCCAAAAACTCTGGCAGCTCTGTGATCAAAACGGCGATATTTACAAAAAATCCTACGAAGGCCTCTACTGCGTTGGCTGTGAATCCTTCAAAACTCCAAGCGAACTCGTCGATGGCCTCTGCCCAATCCACAATCGCCAACCCGACTTAGTCAAAGAGGAGAATTACTTTTTCAAACTGTCCAAATATCAGGCTAAATTAATCGAATTGATCGAGTCTGAGCAATTCAAAATCACCCCTGCCAACAAACGCGCTGAAGCCCTCTCTTTCATCAAATCTGGCCTCGAAGATTTTTCCATCTCCCGTTCTAAAGAACGCGCCCAAGGCGTGGGCGTCCCAGTCCCAGGAGATCCAGAACAAGTTTGCTACGTTTGGTTTGACGCCTTGAATATTTACATGACTGGTATCGGTTTTGGTTGGGACGAACAGTTCTGGAAAAAATGGTGGCCCGCTGATTTGCACATTATTGGAAAAGACATCAACCGCTTCCATACCCTCTATTGGCCCGCGATGCTCCTATCCGCAGGGCTACCACTTCCAAAGGAGATTTTAATCCACAGTTTTATCAACGCGCCTGGCGGACAAAAAATGAGCAAATCACTCGGAAATGTGATCGACCCTTTTGAAATGGTTAACAAATACGGCTTGGAACCGTTGAGATATTATTTACTTTCCCAAATTCCCATCGATGAAGACGGGGAAATATCTATTGAACGTTTTGAGGAAGTTTATAACGCAAACCTCGCCAACGGCCTGGGCAATCTCGTCTCACGGGTGGCTAAACTCTGCGAAAAAAATAACCTAACTGCTCCCGAGCCACCCACTGAATTTGATCCAAAAATGGAAAAACATCTCAAAAATTACCATTTCAACGAAGCTCTGAACCACATTTGGTCAGAAATTTCCGACGCCGACAAACAAATCAACGACCAAAAACCCTGGGAACTGGACGGACAACAGGCACAAGAGGTATTGAGCAAATTAGTTGCCCAAATCCAGCACATCGCCTTTAACCTTCAACCCTTCCTCCCCGACACCGCCACCAAAATCCTCTCCCAATTCTCGGGCCAGATAAAATCCAGTGAACCACTTTTTCCTAGATTACAAACCTCTAAATCGTCATCCTGAGCATTCTAGTGAAGGATCTCTAGATTAAACAAATGAATCTCTTAAAAAATCCCAACCTAACCTACACCGTTTCGACCATCAACGATGGCAATATGTCCTACCTTCGGGGAGACTCAAATGAAGCTCTTCAAAACCGTCGTAAATTTCTTGGCAAATGGGGCCTAGAAATCCAAGATATTGTCACCACCAATTTAGTCCACGGAACAACGGTTCTCAAAGTTACTACCAAAGACAAAGGCAACGCGATTTTAGGCTCAAAAAACGGCCTCGAAGCCGATGGTCTGATCACCAACCAACCAGGCGTCAACCTTTTTATTCTTACAGCCGACTGTCATGCCATCGCCCTTTTCGATCCCAAAAACCAAGCCATCGGCCTAATCCACGCCGGCTGGAGAGGACTCGACAAAGGCATCCTTCCCAAAGCCATTAAAAAAATTACCGCGGAATTTGGCTCAGACCCCAAAGACCTCCTCGCCCAATTTTCTCCCTCGATCGGCCCCTGCTGCTACAAAGGGCTAACAAACATTCACCAAAAAGACGACCCCCGCTGGCAACCCTACATCACCCAAGCCCCCGACGGCACATACTCTCTCGATCTCTGGAGCTTCGCCGAGGACCAACTCCTGGCTGCTGGCCTGACCAAAAACCATCTCGACAATCCGCGACTTTGCACTTATCATAATTTGAGTAGCAAATTACAAGGTTCTGCAAGGACTAAGTATAATGGTTCCTCACCGAAGTCCGCAGCAGGTCCTTATAGTGGAACTTATTTCTCTCATCGTGGAGCAATCGCCGAAAATCTCGATCACGACTACCGCTTTGCCACAGTTTTAGGAATCAAACAATGATAAATCGACCGAAATCAGCACTAAAAAAAGGCGTTGATTACATCGGAGTCACCTGTGTATTCTTTTGTCATGATGGCAAAGGCAACTTACTTATGCACAAGCGCAGCCAAAAATGCCGCGACGAACAAGGAAACTGGGATGTCGGCGGAGGCAGTCTGGAATTTGGTGAAACATTTGAACAAGGTGTTACCAGAGAAATCAAAGAAGAGTACTGTTGCGATGTCCAAAGCCTTAAATTAATTACTATTAAAAATATCCTTCGCCAAGAAAAAGGCATACCAACCCATTGGATAGCTGCTTTTTTCACTGCCCAAGTCGATCCTTCTCAAGTTCAAATCGGCGAACCCAATAAAATGGATGAAATCGGTTGGTTCACCCATAACAACCTTCCTTCGCCACTTCACTCACAGTTCCCCCACATTATCGAACAAGTTAAACCCCATCTTATCCCTACAAATGCTGATTGACACCCACGCTCATCTTTATTTTGACCAGTTTCAGGCTGATTTCGATCAGATGATCCAACGCACCAAAGAGGCGGGCGTCACTACCATCATCAATATCGGCGTAGATGTCGAAACAAGCCTTAAAGCTCTCGACCAAGCCGAGAAACTTACTACCAAAGATTTTACCGTCTACTCTGCCATCGGCATCCATCCTCACGAGGCCCACAAATATCAAAATTCGGCCAAATTGACCGAGGATATCGCTAAACTCGAACAAATTTATCATCAAAATCCCCAAAAAGTCGTCTTGGTCGGGGAGTGTGGTCTTGATTTTTTCTTCAAAGGCAACCGTGATTTTATCCCCAGCACTTTATCCGATGATGAATTCAAAAACCTCCAGCGTCAACTTTTCCAAGCCCAAATCGATCTCGCCAAAAAACTCAACTTGCCCCTTAGCGTCCACTGCCGCGACGACCGATCCCAAAATCCTTCTTCCCCTGTCACTGTGGCATCCTACAGGAGGCGACACCTCATTTCCGCGGAAGCGGGAATCCAAAAAGCCTGGATCCCCGATCAGGTCGGGGATGACAAATCAGCCTGGAACGAAGTTTTAGAGATGGTCAAAAACTCCAGAGGCATTCTTCACTGTTACAGCGGCCTCCCTGAAACCACTAAAAAGGCCCAAACTCTTGATTTTCTTATTTCCTTTGCCGGGAACATAACTTACCCGAAAAACCAATATCTTCGCGACGCAGCAACTGAGTTACCATTGTCCAAAATCCTTCTCGAAACCGACTCTCCCTTCCTCTCTCCCCAATCCTCCCGCGGTCAAAGAAACGAACCCAAATCCATCCGCAAAATAGCTATCCTTCTCGCCCAACTCAAAAACACCACCCTCGAAGAAATCGCCACCCAAACCACCCAAAATTTTAAGGATCTTGTTTTTCTAGCCTAAAAGAATTATTATTCGGCCATGGATGATCAGTATCTTAATAAATTTAGGAGCATAATCAGAGCAGAAATCGACATTGCTCTAGAAATTGCCTTAAAACCAATCAAACAAACACTTGAAGTACATGGCAAGAAACTCGATGAACACAGCCAAAAACTCGATGAGCATGGCCAAAAACTCGATGAACTCGGGTCGACACAAAACGAACATACAGGAAAAATTGATGCTCTAATAGCTGAAGTTTCAGTCATGCACCAAGAAATCGGCGGACTACGTGATCAAACCAAACTCTACTACGAAAACAACAAACGCAATATCAATCAAATTCGCCAAAAACTCGGCATGCCCAAATCCCCATCTCTAACCGAAGCTGCTGACTACCCAAGCTAACACCGCTTCAAGCCTACGCTAAAATGCAGTATAATTCTAGTTGATGCGCTTTATTTTAATATTCTTGATCGGCTTAATTAGCTGCTTCTACATCGGCGACCTCTACTTCCGCATCACTAAAAAAGCCTATCACAACATCCCCGGTCTGATCCTCACCGTCATCGCTATCATCCTTTACGCCATTGGCCGCTTCTTTATCCCACCACCGATCGATTCGCTGCTAGCTACGCTTTTGCTCGGTGCCGGCCTCGGTCTGCTCACCCACCATCTCCTCTCTCAACAATACTTTTTCAACGAAAAAGTCGAAAAAAACTTTGTCAATAAACACCCTCGGCTGGTCGAACGATTCCTCGAAATTCTCCCCGGTGCCCTCACCTGGATCGCTCTAACCTCGCCCATCTGGCTCTCATTCACCCTCCCCTACGCTGTCGCTTACCTGATCATTTTGGCCGACATCTATTGGCTAATCAACGCACTCAAACTGGGCACCCTGCTTTACATTGGCTACCGCCGCCTCAATTTCGCCAAAAAACAACCCTGGCTCGAATTACTCAAAAAAGATTTTCCGCAGGACTACAACAACTACTATCATCTCGTCGCTCTGCCTGCCTACAAAGAAGGGGTCCACATTCTTAAACCAGCACTTGACGCTATCGCTAACTCTATCTACCCCCCAGAAAAAATCTTCCTCGCCCTTGGTTTTGAAGACCATTCCCCTCAGGAAACCGTCGCTGAAATCCGTCAATATGTCAAAAATTACTCTAAAACAATCGGCGGAGTATTCCTTACCATCCATGAACTTCAACCCGGTGAACTCCGCGGACCTGGTACCAACCGAAACTGGATGATCAATCACGCTCAAAAAGAGTTCAAAAAACTTAAAATCGACCCTGGCCAAGTCTTCGTCACCACCCTCGATGCCGACTTCGTTATCCATGAACAATTCCTGGCCGGTGCCCTCCATAAATACCTCTCCACCCCCGCTTCCATCCGTGACAAACGCTCTTACACCGGCTGCTTCCTCTACTACAACAATTATTGGCAAACCCCGGCCCCAATGCGACTGATCGCTGTTGGCACCGCCTTCTGGCAATTAGCCGAGATGGTTGGCTCTGATAAATATATGAACTTTTCTTCAATGTCCATCAATTTGCGTTCGCTTCTGGATATCGGCCTGTGGATTCCAGACAAGGTCAACGACGACTCCGGCTTCTTCTGGAAAGCCTATTTCCATTTTAAAGGTGATTACAAGGTCCTACCGCACTATTTACCCATCACAGCAGACGCCGTTCTAGACACCAACCTACCCAAAACATTTCAAAACCAATACCTCCAGCTCAAACGCTGGGCTTACGGAGTCGAACACATCCCCTTTGTCTTTACTAAATACTTTACCAGCCACGACCTTGATTTTTGGGACAAAACCGACAAACTTCTCTTCGCCCTCTGGGGTTATCTCCGCTGGGGCATGCTCGCTCTTTTTGTCACCTTCGCCTCCTTTTTTATACCACTCGTCAACCCCGGCTACAGTCAATCGACAGTCGCAGTCAACCTCCCTATCATCTCTTCTTGGATGCTAACCGCCGCTTTCTTCGGACTATTCTCGACCATATTTGTCCACGAAAAAACCGCCCCACCTCGCCCTAAAAACTGGGGTATTGTCAAACGCTTCTGGTCCTACATCCAATGGCTCCTCCTACCAATTATCATGGTCACCATCTCCACCGTTCCAGCCATCGACGCCCAAACTTCCCTGATGTTTGGCCGCTACATGGAATTTCGAACTACCAACAAGGCAAGGATCTTACCACAATGACAACCCCAACTTGTCATCCTGTGCGTTCTGTTCTTTGTCACCCTGAAGCGTTTTTTTGTCATCCTGAAGCGTTGAGCGAAGGATCTCTAGACTCGATATTATGAAAAAATTCCTAGACTTTTACCACCGAACCGACAAAATCGTCTTCTTCGCCGTTGTCATCTCACTAGTATTAATGTTAATGGTCATCAATATCTTCGCCATTTACTGGTCATCCCTACCCTCCCAAATTCCGCTTTTTTACTCACTCCCATGGGGCGATAGCCAATTAGCAGCCATTCCCCAATTCGTCATCCTGCCCTTTATCATCCTTCTCAATACCCTGATCAACCTACTCCTCTCTTGGCAACTCCACGACTCCCAAAATGCCCTCAAACGCCTTTTTTGCGGTGCATCTTTAGTCGTAGCCATCCTCATCACCATCACCGCTCTCAAAATCGTCTTTATATACGTTTAAGATATAATTCTACCGAAGGGAGAATTTCAAGGTTCTGCGAACACGAAGTATAATTGTTACTACCGAAGTGTGAAGCAGGTCCTTATAATGTAAGCTGTGGAAATCTTCGCGCCTTTTTTATCAGGTTTTCTTTTTACTATTTTAAGCATCCCTTTTACTATTTATATCGCCAAAAAGTTCGGTTTAATTGATGACCCTAGCTCCCGTCCTCACCCGGCCCATGTCCAACTGCGCATCATCCCCCGTGCTGGCGGGCTGGCCATTTTTATCGGTTTGGTCATCTCGATTTTACTCTTTGTGCCGATCGCCAAAAGCATCATCGGTATCTTACTTGCCCTGACCCTCCTTCTGATCATGGGTTTACTTGACGATAAGCTTAAAAATTTCAATCCATATCTGCGAATCCTCCTCCAACTCCTGGCCGCTGGCATCGTCGTCGCCTCGGGAGTCGGCGTCACCTTCATCACCAATCCTTTGGGCGGAGGAGTCTTTCGCCTTGACCTAATCGTCATCCCCTTCGACCTGTTTGGCCCCCACCGGATCGTCCTCTTTGCAGACATTTTGGCTTTTTTCTGGATCACCTGGGTCATGAACGTTATCAATTGGTCCAAAGGCGTCGATGGCCAAATGCCCGGCATAATATTGGTAGCCGCCCTCTCTATCGCCCTACTTTCCTGGAAACTTTACCTTCAAGGCGATCCCAACCAATTCCGCATCGCCACCCTCGCCTTCATCACCGCCGGTACTGCCGCCGGTTTTTTAATCTTCAATTGGTACCCCTCCAAAATCCTACCCGGCTTCAGCGGCTCTACCATCCTCGGTTTCATGATCGCCACTCTCTCTATTCTGAGCAGCGCCAAACTCGCCACCGCCCTTCTGGTTCTACTCATTCCAGCTGTTGATTTTATCTACACTTTTGCGCGACGCATCCTGACCGGCCACTCACCTGTTTACGCCGATAGCGGTCATCTTCATCACAAACTGCTTTCCCTGGGCTGGTCTCACCAAAAAATCTCATTGTTTTACATCCTGTCCTGTGCTATCCTCGGCTTACTAGCTACCATGCTCTCAAGTGAAGGTAAATTTTTAACCAGTATCATCATCGGTCTAATTGCCACCTCAACCATTCTCTGGCTAAATCTGCTTCTGCTCAAACCAAAACACCGATTAACCAAATGAACCGACCAACCGCCCTACTTAATAGGCCAGTTCATTTCGATCTAAAATACTCACGTCGGATTTTATGGGGCATCATCCGTGAAGTCAGACCTCGTCAATGGATTAAAAACGGCGCTGTTTTTGCCGGGCTAGTCTTCTCAGGCGGCCTGGAAAATAACTTCGCCGTCACCACCGCTTTCAAAGCTTTTCTGATCTTTTGCGCCGCCACCTCCAGCGCCTACATCCTCAATGACATCTTCGACATTGAACGTGACCGCCAGCACCCCTTCAAAAAGAATCGCCCCATCGCCTCCGGCCTGGTTCCTCTCCCAATCGCTATAATTATAGCCATTCTGCTGGTATTACTCGCCCTCCAACAAGCTTTCCAGATCACCCCCTCCTTCTTTTTTGCCGTTGCCGGCTACATGATCCTTCAAATAATGTACTCCTCTTTTCTAAAAAACGTCATTTTGCTTGATGTCATGACCATTGCCGCCGGTTTTGTTCTACGCATTTACGCCGGTGTCTGGGCCATCGGTGCCCACCTCAACGTCTGGTTCTTACTCACCATCACCTCATTCGCCCTTTTTATCGCCATCGGTAAACGCCGCTCCGAGCTTACGCTTCTCCAGCACCACGTCTCCAAAACCCGCGAAACACTGCTACATTATCCTGAAAGCCTGCTCGACATCCTCACCGCCATGTTCGCCAACTCCACCTGGCTGGCCTACGCCTTCTTCTCCTTCCTCCAACCACCCATTCTGGCCCGCCCCAAAGTCCTCAATTTCCTGACCAATTTCTCCTTCCAACGGCCCGGCGAAGGTAAATACCTAATGGCTACCGTCCCAATCGTTATTTATGGGGTCATGCGCTATTTATATATTATTTATGAAAAAAAAGAAGGCGAATCCCCCGAACGAGTCTTATTAACTGACCGCCCCCTACTGATCGCCGTCATCCTCTGGCTAGTCATGGTCGTCGGGATTATATACTATCTGGGTGTTTAACCAAATTACAAACCAGCGCAAACCAGCAAACCAGGGACGGTCCTAGATAAGGTTATCATAACAATCCAAATGAAACACTATTTTTTCTTCGCGTAGGAGGTCGAAATATAACCCTCTTTGCCGTCATTTAGCCTGATTCGATACCAACCATTCGTTTGCTCCAGCATCGTCACCGTATCCCCCGGATTGACTCGCCCAACCTCGCTGGCCCCGGTTGACGGTCCGCTGCGTACTCTTAAAAATCCGGTCGGCGTATCCGAAATAACCAGACTTTGCGAAGCAGTAATCGGCTCAATCATCACCTTCGTCAAATCCGCCTCCGACAGCGCCAGATCGACATTTATACTCAACCGATACCCCTGCTTCAAGGCCGCCCGAATGCTTCGCTTGAGGTAATCATTCTTACCCAAAATAAAGACATGCTCACCCGGATCTAAATTATCCACCTTGACCGGCGTCTTACCCACACTTTTGCCATCAATTGTCAATTCCGCCCCGCTTGGGGTCGAAATCACGATCGCCCCCTGACCCTTCTCCAGCGCAATCACCTCACCAGAACTACTAGCCGTATTCACAGTCAATTCCCGATTGACCACCGTCACCGTCCCCGGATTTAGTGGCACATTACCTCGCCACGACATCTCTACTCCACCACTATCTCCACCCGTCCTGACCTCGATTTGATGATCACCCACCTCCAACTGGTCAGATTCATAGGGCGTCTTCCCTACCTCTTTTTGATCCACCAACACTCTAGATACGGGTGTAGACTCGATCCTCAAACCCGACCGATCCTTCAACCCCAATACCTCCGACAGCGGCTTAGACCCAAATTTCAAGATCAAAACCAATATACTCAAAAAAACCAGCAGCAAAAAAATAAACTGCCAAAACTTACGCATGCCTTAAATTATACCAGACCTTGAAAAAGGAATAGGACCTAGGAGTTAGGACTTAGTTGAAACTAATAATTTATACAACTAACTAAGTCCGGTTTTCGGTATGTACACTTAAATATCCGACACTAGTTCTTTCACAAATTGGTTAGGTGTCTTCATGTTTAGACTCATATGGGGCCTTTTAGTATGGTAATATTCTAGATAATCCTGTAGCTCTTTTTCAAGGTTGGGTATATCTTTAGGTTGGTATTTACTCCAACCCAGACACTCTTTTCTTAAGCTTCTATTAAAGCTTTCAATATATGACTGCTCATTTTTCCTATATGGTCTAGCTACCCTGAATCTATCTGCATATTTGAATACATTACTTCTAAATTCAGCCTTAAATTCAGGGCCTCCATCTGTTTGGAGAAGCTTTGTATGATGGAATCTTAAGTCAAAAGAACTCCTTAAGAAATCTAATCCATCTTTGGCTGTCAGTGATGGGTACAACTTAACATTAACTTCTTGGCTAAAGATATCTACTCCTGTAAAGGCAAAGATCTGTCCAAAATCTACACTATCCATCTGGATAACCTCTCTGGGGTTATCTGCCTCAGGAATTGGTCCTCTTATTTGGTTTTTCTTCCATTTACTTCTTAGCTTAAATTTCTCTCCTAAGACCTTGTAAATGGTGGTGGTAGAGAGTGTTATTCCATACTCATCAAACAGAAATTCCTTTATTTTCTGACCACAACAGTCCCGATATCCCTCCCTTAAATGGTAAATTCTGGCCTTGAGTAAGCCATCAATCTTTCTTTTGGATCTCTCGCCCTTCTTAGCCTTAGTATACTGATCCAAGAAGTTCAACAACCCTATTTCTATTATTTCCTTAATCCAGATATGAACTGTTTCTCTAGTTATCCCAAGTTTAGAAGCTATATGAGCTTTTGGAATACCAGAGTCATACATCTCCCAAGCTATTGTTATCTTAGTTAGATTTAACACATCCATATTTTACCTGATGTGTCGGATATTAAACTTTAATTAAGCGGTTTTTTGACTTATAGTCTCTTTTTTGTTAGAATTATTCCTCGTCTGGCTATTTTTGTCAGGCAAATATGTTCAAAGGGGTTCAAAAACTCCTGCCCACTCTTAAAACATTACTTAAGTTCCCTGCCAAAAAGAGCTATTTCGCTACCAACGCTACTGGCCACAAGCCAAGAGTCTTCCGCTCAAAAGGTAAAGGTTTACGTCCAGTTACGACTAAACTCGCGATAGTCATTGTCAGTGTGGGCTTTTTATTGAATTATCAACCCGCACCCTTCTCATTCCCTCCTATCAGACAAGCAGTCGTCAAGGCTGATTTCGAGCAAACCCAAACGCTCACCCCAACCCCTGTTGATATCGAGTTCAAACTTCCCCATTCCGGCTATGTCAGTACCTATTTTTCTAACTTTCATCCCGGCGTTGATATCGCCTCAGGTCTAGGCATGCCTGTTCATCCTATTGCAAAAGGAAAAGTCACCTCAAGCGGCCTCAATTTCTGGGGCCTCGGCCTGGTCGTGGAAATCGATCACGAGCATGGCTACAAATCACTTTATGCTCATTTAGGTAAAATTTACGCTAAGTCAGGTCAAGAAGTCAGTCCAGAGGACATCATCGGTGAGGTCGGTTTAACTGGACAGACCTCCGGCCCTCATACTCATCTCGAACTCAACAAAGACGGCAAAAACTTCGACCCTCTCTTTGTTCTTCCTAAACTTCCCAATATAGCCGTAGCCTGGAACTCCTCAGGCGTAGCCAGCGGCTCAGCTCAACTGACCAAAACTAACCTCACTCCACAATCTCTCCCTCAAGCGATACCACCGGCCCACTCGAGCGACCAAACTGTTCCCGTTCCCGATTTATCAACCGCTCTAATAAATTTTTCAACTGTAGAGGAGCCTCGACATAACGAATTATTAGCTCATCTTTATTAGATCCAGCCGTATTCACAATAATCGTTCCATGATTCAAGACTATCCGGTCAATAAAACTCTGATCCACTTCAATATGGGTAATCTTGTCATAAAGAGCCGACGATAATTTAATCGATAGTAACCCACGCCTGATAATCACCCGCCTGGTCGTAAAAATATATTTATTCGCCAAATTGAGAGCATGCGTCCGAAGAAATCCAATCACACAGGCAAAAAATAGCCCGATCAGTAACCCAAAGCCCAGATCCAGCTTCAAATAGTATCCCAACCAGACTCCCAAAGCCAAAAACACCCCCCCCGGCCACAGAATATAAAACGCAAA
The DNA here is from genome assembly GCA_964640215.1 of uncultured Gammaproteobacteria bacterium. Classification (GTDB taxonomy): domain Bacteria; phylum Patescibacteriota; class Microgenomatia; order Daviesbacterales; family UBA10151; genus CAZXEW01. The sequence continues at coordinate 17,185 of CAZXEW010000073.1, read as the reverse complement.
CCTATTCCTCAGCTGCATCCTCGAAAACCCAGTTACAAGCACCAGCTCTTCATCCTCCGACAGAAACTTGCGGTATTTGCGCCTCGTCTTCTCACTCGGACTCTCCTGATAGGCCTGTTTTGACATCTAGCTCTACTATACTACACAAAATGATATACTTACCAACCATGAACAGCTACTTTTCAACATTTATTCCCGGAACAGGGGAGATCATCAAACAGATTTTACCAACCAAGCTCGAAAACCTCGAAATTAGCCTATCGTTAGATGGCCTAATCGTTTATCGGACCAGCTCCTCAATCAGCACGATTCAAAAGCTTAGATTCTTTAATAATAGTTTTGGACTCGTCAAACAATTCAACAACATTACCGAAGACCCATTAACCGAAATCTCAAAACAAATTCTCAAAATTAATTTCGATCAACATCAATTTTCCCAGTTTCTCCCAAGCATTTCCTCCTCCTTCCGGATAGTCACGCAAGTCGCCAACCAAGGTACAAAACTAAACAAACTAATTCTAGAAAAACTTGAACAAAAACTTTCCTCGCTCACCAACCTACCCGTAAATCGAACTAATCCTGACCTGGAATTTTGGATTTATTGCCGCAGCGAAGGCGATTGCTTCTTTGCTGTCAGACTAACCAAACATCCGACCACCATCAAAAGTCTTCAACCAGGCCAGCTTCGCCCAGAACTAGCTAATATTTTGTGCCTACTCTCCGACCCTCAACCCGAAGACATCGTTCTTGACCCCTTCGCCGGCTCCGGCGCCATCCCCCTCAAGCGGACCAATTTTCCCTTTACCAAAATCATCGCCAGCGACATCGAAATTAACCCCTCATTGCGAGCGGCCGAGCGCGGCAATCTCTTGGTTATCCAAGCCAACTCAACCAACCTCACCTTTCTCGAAGACCATTCCATCTCCAAAATCATCACCGACCCACCCTGGGGTCTTTTCGACCCAACCATCAGCCTACCTAAGCTTTACCTAGGAATGCTCGAAGAATTCAGCCGTATCCTAAAACCAACCGGCCAAATAGTCCTCCTTAGCGTCCGAAATCAATTATTCGATGAAATCTTAGCTAAACAGCCTCAATTCAACCAAATCCAGAAGCACAACATCCTAGTCTCAGGCCAAAAAGCGACTATTTACAGACTTTTGCATCCATCCTAATCAATTTCGTAAGAGTAAACACCATAAGCTTGCAGCGCTTTTTTATGAGAAAGCAGTAAATAAGTCTTTAGAGTAAATATATTAGTTGGAAAATCTGTAGTATTCTTCGTCATTAAGAAAATATTTTGCTTATACTTCTTCAAAAAAGCACCTAGCAATAAATCGGTTATACTTAACGATTTACCATCCTCCTTATATTCTTTCAATAAATCATTTGCTATTACAAACATATCTCGCGTGGTAGGTAAAATTTCGTCAACTATACCGTTAATAATTAATTGTTTCTCAGCATATTTCTTCTCATCAGCTGCTCCCATCAAAAATTCAGACAATACAGCATCGATAGTGACGAAAACCACAACTTCATTTTTTACCTCATTAAACAGTTCACTAAATTTCTCCGGTGCCAATAAAGAATCTATGAAGCTCCACTGGCTTACGCCAGTGGTATCTTCTCAGCTAAAGCTGTGTTTATTGAAGCATTCATCCTCGAGCTTACGCTCGAAGTTTTCTGCTTTAGCTGATAAAGACACTTGTGTCGAGAAGTAAATACTTACTTTTGAGAATCGAGCAAAAATCTTGAGGCTTTATTATTTGCATCCGCTCTTCTCTTCTCTTCTAATAACTTTTCTTCAGCAAGAATATACTTCTTGACTCTATTTGCCACTTCAACAAACTTTTTAACATCAATTTTTTTTCTTTTTATATTTGGAAAATCCTTTTTTATATCCATAGATATCACCTAACGCAAAGGATACCACATTTATACAAGAAAAAAAGTAAAATTTAATAATCGCCCATCCCGGGCATGCCGCCGCCGGGCATCGCCGAGGCTTTCTCTTTTTCCGGGGCATCCGTGATCAAGACGTTTGTCGTCATCACCATCACTGCCACCGATGCCGCGTTCTGCAAAGCCGAGCGGGTCACTTTAACCGGATCGATCACCCCGGCCGCCACTAAGTCTTTCAGTTTTCCATCATCGACATCAATTCCCATTGTCCCACTAGCCGCCCGGACTGCCGCCAAAGTCACCCCTTCATCCAATCCGGCATTTTGGACCAATTTTCGAAACGGCTTTTCGATCGCTTTTTTAACAATCTCCACTCCGGTCTTCTCTTCACCCTCAGCTTTAATCTTGTCCAAAGCTACCGCCGCCCTAAGTAGCGCAATCTCTCCCCCAGGCACGATTCCCTCTTCAAGAGCCGCTTTGGTGGCTGCTACCGCATCAATCACCCGTTCCTTTTTCTCTTTCAGTTCAACTTCTGTCGCCGCTCCGACATTTATGACCGCCACACCACCTGTCAGCTTGGCCAATCGCTCCTGCAATTTTTCTTTATCAAAATCCGAAGTCGACTTTTCAATTTCCCGGCGGATCTGGCTCACCCGAGCGTCAATTGCGCTCTTTTTACCCTTACCATCCACGATCAAAGTCGAGTCCTTAGTCGATGTCACCCGCGCTGCCCTACCTAAATCAGTCACCTCAACTGACTCAAATTTGCGCCCGGTATCCTCCGACACCACCTTCCCCCCGGTCAATATGGCAATATCCTCCAACATTTCTTTGCGTCGATCCCCAAAACCCGGTGCCCCGATTGCTAGCACCTGAAAAATCCCCCGCAATTTATTAACCACCAAAGTCGACAACGCCTCTCCCTCCACTTCCTCCGCGATAATCACCAACGTCTTGGACACTTGGACAAATTTTTCCAGGAAAGGCAGCAAATCAGCCATCGCCGAAATCTTTTTATCCGTTACCAAAATATAAGGATCCTCCAACGAAGCCTCCATTTTATCGGTATCAGTCACAAAATAAGCCGAGCTGTAACCCTTATCAAACTCCATCCCTTCTTTATATTCGACCGAAATCTCCATCGTCCGACCCTCTTCAACTGTAATGACCCCGTCCTTACCAACCTTCTCGATCGCCTCCGAAATCAACTTCCCAATCAATGGATCCGCCGCCGAGATGGTCGCTACCTGCTCGATCTCCTCGGGTGTCCGGAGCTTCTTGCTCATCGTCTTCAACTCCTCCACCAAAACCACCACTGCCGCTTCAATCCCTTTTTTCAAAATCATCGGGTTTGACCCGGCTTGAATATTTTTTAACCCTTCATTGACAATTGCTTGGGCCAAAATCGTTGCCGTAGTAGTTCCATCTCCAGCCACATCATTAGTTTTTGATGCCGCTTCTTTAACCAACTGTGCTCCCATATTTTCGAATGGATCTTCCAATTCGATTTCTTTAGCTACTGTCACCCCATCGTGTACAACTGACGGCGCTCCCCATTTTTTATCCAACGCCACATTGCGACCCTTGGGACCTAAAGTCGTCGCCACTGCATCCGCCAACTGGTTCACACCAGACAATAATTTGTTTCTCGCATCAGTATCGAATTTAAGTATCTTGCTCATCTATTACCTTCCTGTCCGCGATGTATATTCCTCCTAAACCTTCTTCTATAAGAACTCTCTCTATTCGCTTCTTTCAACAACATCTGATTAAAAGGCATATTAATAAATCGGTCAACCAAATCAGATAGACTCTCAACGCTTGGTTGCTCTTCAACAACCTTCTCAACTTCCCCAGTACCCACCGGCAATCTATTAAATGCTTTTCTCATTCGGTACTGGTCTCCTTCCAAAAACGCCTCCCAAAATCTTGCCTCATCTGCTTCAAAAGCTATTCTCTGCTCTCTCGAATCCAACTCCGAACCTTTCCTTCTCTTATAAGTAACTTTCTCGTCACCTTCCTTGTACATTGCTGATCTACCTCTGTTCTTAAAAATATCTAATGCTACACCAAGGGCATCATCCAAATCGGACTCCCCATAATAAGTCATACTCCGAACCACCGTTCTCTTTTCTCGAATTTCTTTAATTTTCGCCATATCTAACTTCTCCTAAACCAACCATGCGCTCGGATTGCACCAATTTGCATTTTTTCCGTCCCGAATAAGTCATAGCTTGCCCAACTACCTCTTCGTTCGAAACTATCACACCACCAACTTTTGGTCGCCGAAGGTACGCCTCTAATCTTTGTATCGGATCCATTCCTTCGTAAATATCTCTATTTTGCAAAAGCCAAGCTTCAAAAGATACTACTCTAGCCAATTCATAGTTCGGCGGTTGAACACCTCCAGCTTTTAGCTCTATTCTACGTCCTCTATCCAAATCTAAATTATTTTCAACCATTTTTTAATCCTCCAAAACGGCCTTTGAATCTCCCAAAGTCTCCACCATGCTCATAGGCTTGGCGTGACAAAGCACGCAAACCAACCACAATTTGCTTATTGTTTGTAGCAAGGGCTAAATCAAGCATCGCGCTATGCCAACGAGCCCGAGCATCGCCATCTCTCTTTCGACCAAACTCCTCACGCAATTCTAACTCAGTACTATTTAACCTCTCTAACTCCAATTCAGTTACCCTCCTAAAACTCTCCCTACCCAAAGCACCTCCACGTTCGTACATTTTCATATTTTCTTCTTTCTAGACAGAATATATTGGCTGTTTAATCCAAAATCGCCATTAAATCTTCAAATTTCACTAATTTATATTCAACTCCACCCACTTTCAGCTCATCCCCTCCCCATTTTTTGTAAACCACCCGTTGACCAACCGAGACAGGGGAGCGAAACTCACGCCCCTCAAATGCCAATCCCTCACCCACCGCTACCACTTTTCCCTGGGCCGGTTTTTCCTGGGCTGATTCCGGTAACACGATTCCTGAGGCTGTTGTAGTATCCCCGGACTCCGGTTCGACCAACACATATCCTGCCAACGGTTTAATCGCCAATTTTGTATTCAAAACAGATTTAGCCATAGAGACTTTCGTATTTTATTGATTGTGCCTAACTTTGTCAATACCCATTACTGAGTGCTAATTTTCTGAATTTAGACCCTTTTTTGAACCCTTTTTTTATATTCACTTAACACTTGTCCTTGATAATCCAGCGGGTGAAAGTAGAACGCACCTTCATCGATCCGTTCTAAACCTTGCGGCCGTCCCATTATCTTAAGCTGTATTTGTCTGGCTATATATTCTATTAAATCACCACCCCTTCTAAAGGTCGAAAACTCTTTTCTGGCAACAGCCCATTTTCCATATCCCTTCAAGCTCTCAATTTTCTGACTGGCTGTCCAATTAGGTAAAAAATCTTGCGTCCACTCATTATCAAGCAAGTACTTGGAATAAATTTGATCTCTTTGCCACAACACGCGCATTTGCAGCACCTCATGCGCTACATATAAATCCTGCCTAGACTGGGCCAAATGTTCATAATCAACCACCATATTAACGCAAATTTTGCCGGCTGCTATCGCCCGATTATCGCTCCGCTTTCGCCGAAGTCCCAAAGCTGATAGTAATCCTAAAATCATTAATCTCGAAATCCAAATCCGCCCAACATCCGTCACCACAAAAAAATCAATATCATCTTTTTTCGAGACATTTTCGATCGCCAACCCCCCCGAAATCCCCACCAGCTTTATCCACGGAATCACTTTCAATATCCTTGCCACCCGCCGCGCCGTAGTATTAAACTCTCTAGCCGTTTTCTCTCTTCTTAACCGCCCAACTATCAGCTGCTCCCTCCCATTCAAGCTAAAATAGCCTTGTTTCTCAACAACCTTTTTATTTTTAACCAACTTCGCCAACCCCTCTTCAATCCTGTGCAAGTTCGCCTTCTCTCCAATCAACCACTTATGCGCCTCCCACCCTTTCAGCGGAAAATCAAATATGTCACTATAAATCAAAGTCTTCAAAATCGCCTTCTCCAATGTCTTCATAATAACTATTCTTCGATTCTCTCTAATTATTCTTCGAGCGAGGAACGAGTCGAGAAGTTACCTCCAGCCCAAAAAACGTATTCTCTGATACACTCGAACAATAATATACCTCAAGATGAATCCTGTCCCCTTACAGGATATAATACTGAATATGAACCCTTGGCTAAAACTTGAAAACGAATTTAGTGTTTCTCTTCAAAAAAATGTCCCTTTTAAAGAGCTGACCACTACCCAAATCGGCGGTCCTACCAAGTATTTTTACCAGGCCACTACCCAACCCGACCTCCTCAAAATCCTGACCTTTGCCTCAGAAAACCAGCTTCCCTATCTTATCATCGGCGGCGGCAGCAATCTCCTCGTCAGCGACGACGGCGTTGAAATACTAGTCATAAAAAATTCAGTCTCCGGTATCCAGGGTCCGACCCTAGGCGTAGGAGCAGACAACCAAGCACCGGCTGAGGATCCGACCCTCACTGTCCAAGCCGGTACCCCACTTCAAACCCTCGTCGACTACACCATCAACCACGGCCTCACCGGGCTTCACAAGCTCACCGGCATTCCCGGCACTGTCGGCGGCGCCATCTTTGGCAACGCCGGCGCCTATGGCCAAACCATCAGCGACCCAATTAGCGAAATCAAAATCTTCGACGGCCGCCAAACCCGCACCCTCTCTAAAAATGAATGTGGCTTCTCGTATCGCCACAGTAACTTCAAACTCCCAATGTCTTCCTGGTTAAAAAATGTCGTCCCCCATTCGGAGATCTTCGACCAAGCAAGTTCCAATCACCAAGATGCTCTTGTGATCCCCGATCCAGTCGGGGATCCAGAAATAGATTCCCACCTTCGTGAGAATGACAATTACTTAGACAAAGCAATCATTCTCGAAGTTACCTTCCAATTTCCGACATCAGACATCCAATCTCTGAAATCCGAATCTCAAGATGTTCTCCAAAAACGCCTCAAAAAATATCCACCCGGTGTCCGTTGCCCCGGCAGCTTTTTCAAAAACCTGCTCACTACCGACATCCCCCAACCAATTCTTGACACTATCCCAAATCTCAAAGACTATTACGGCAAGGTCCCTTCCTGGTATTTTCTGGAACAAGTCGGCGCCAAAGGCGCTCACCAAGGCCAAGTCCAAATCGCCGACTTCCACGCCAACCTCTTCATCAATCTCGGCGGCGCCACCGCCCAAGACTTCTACCAACTCGCTAAAAAATATTCCGATGCCGTCAAACAAAAATTTGGAATAACACTCGAACCCGAAGTCCAACTCATCAACCTCCCCCCACTATAGGTTACAGGGTTGAACCCTATACCCCATAGGAAACATCAATCACCACCCCAGCTTTAAATAAAATCCGTCCTCCGCATAGCCTGAACCAACTTTATCACCTTCGATAATCCCATCAACGCTCTCAGTGCTGAACTGACTTTTATGACTCATCAGTGCCGACCGCTTCTTTTCGACCACTCCGGTGTAGTCGATTTTTGAGTTTGCCTCACCCTCCCCCGTCAAAAACACCTCCACCACTGTATGCGGCTCGATATTTTCTACCAGATGCTCCCTAAAAAACGACCGGTCCCTGGAAAACGGATAAACCGCATCGACTGTCGACAAACCGGTCAACCGATGATCACGGTGATTGACGTAATACGCCTCACCCTTCCGAAACTTAAAATAAAGCCCCAACGGATCGTGCGTACAAACAATTTCCGGCTTAAATTGGCGGATTACCCGGGCGATTTTGCCAATCGTCTCCAAATTATTCTCAACCTCGCCGTCCAGATAACACAAACTCTCAAAATTTTCCGGTTTTACCCCCAGCTCCTTCAAGGCTTGCCGCTGCTCATCCAACCTGATCGCCTGCAGCTCCTCCTCGGAAATCTCATTTTCCCGGCTGCCCCGCGCCCCGCCCGTCACCACTACCACCCTAACTACTTTCCCATCCTCCACCAACCTGGCCACCAAACCCCCATAAAACACATCCAAATCATCCGGATGCGCCGTCACAAACAACACCCGCCTCTTTTCACTAAAAATATCTTCGTATGAATACATACTGTAATTATAATCCCTTAGTCTCTTCGTCAGTCAATTCGGCTTGCGAAATTATTTTCCTCACTGTTCCGACTGGAACTGATCCTGGATGAACTGCTACCTGAGTCCACCGACCATCGGGGTGTACTAATCTAACATGACTACCTCTGCCTATTCCAATCACAAACCCCAACCCTTTCAGGAATTTGATAAGTTTCTGCGGTTTAATATCGCGGGGAATTTTGGTCATACCGTTGCCAGTTTGGCATCGGCAGGCACATTTACTTTCGAAACAGTTACAGTCTGATCTTCAACATTATCTACCGGAATCTCTTTACCTTGATCTCTCAAATACTCCAGTGCTAACTCAATACCATCTTTAATACTTGCTAACGCCTCATCAATCGAATCCCCATAATCAGCCACACCTAAGGTCGGACAATAAGCATTATAAACAGTCTTTTTACCCTGTTTTTCTGGCTCAATGATAATTCGATAACTCAATACTTGGGTTTGCATGCGTGTATTTTAGCACTTACTTAGCTACTATTCCATATCTAAACGCAGCCAAACTTCTAGCATCCCCATCGAAACTCCAGGCTTTAAAAAACTTAGCCTTACTTACCCCTCGATTCTGATACGGCGGCAAGCCTGGATCGTGTATCCAAAATTGTTCCTCATCCACCCCCACAACTAACACATAATGCGGTGAGTAACCATCAAGATTATTTAACACACAAGCATTCACATCACAGGCTACCAACCAACCTTGCATTAAATATTTCTCGACATCTTTGATCTCGGGCACCAACTTTTTTTGTATACCTGACACGACAAACCCCGGAATCAGCTCTCTTTTTTCCAACAGATCGCTTTTTCTCAAATACCACCCAACCTTTTTTCGATCCCCTTTTTGTCTTTCCAGCAAATATTTCTCACCCTCGTCATAAAATCGTCCGTAATCAAACATATCTAAATACTCAACCTCAAACCCCATTCTTCTCATCTTGACAAAAGCCGGGAAAAACCACGTCCCCTTACCTTCAACATGCCCAACCAGCTCATCCGCCTCCTTCCACCCGAATTTCTTCTCCGGCCAAAAATATTTCATTACCATCCTAAACACCGCCGGCACACACCGACTATCATCAGGCGTATTAGCATAAAAAGGGACAATGAACATAAATAACCTTCATTAATACAAATCTGCTATTTCCCCAGAGTCGACGCTTTTGTCAGATCCCCTAGCACCTGCTGGACCCCTTTTTCGGTGGTTTGCAGCGCCGATTGTGGATCTGACCCACTCAAGGTGGCATTAACCGCATCTTCGTAGTATTTAATCATCTTGTCATTTATATCCTGGTCAAAAGTATTCGAACACAAATACCACGACTGGTAATTCGGCGCCTGAGCCAAAAACGCACCTACCAACGGATCACCCACCAACTGCTGTCCCAAATCCACCCTCGAATACGGTTGTCCAAAATCCCGCACCGCCGAGGTCGCCTTGAAAAGCCCTTGTTCAGTCTCCGCTGAAGTCAAATATTTCAAAAATTCCCACGCCTCCGCCTGATGCGCTGAACCCCGCGACACGCCAAACCCCCAAAAACTGGCCCAGGCTACATTTTTGCTCGACAGCTGTGGAACCGTCGCTGTGGCAAATTTCAGCTGGGGATTGGCCTGCCGGATCTCAAACGTCCGCCACGACGGTCCAAAATACATCGCCACTTTCCCCGAGTAAAACGCCTGGGTCGAGGGCGGCATCGCAGCTTCCCAAATCTTTTTCTGTGAATCCAGAACAAAATTAGTATAAAATTGCAACACCTCAGCCCCTTTGTCATTACCGGGACGTTCCAAATCCGAGCCTGGATTCTGTTTAAACAGTAACCCTACAATATCACTCCAGTGATCAACATTTCCAACCATCCCGATCGCCGCCCCTGCCTGAGTAATTCGCCCATTCGGATCCTTTTTGGTCAATTTCTGGGCCACATCGCTAAATTGTTGCCAATCCTTTGGCACCACCACCCCAGCCTCCTTAAACATCTCGGTGTTGTAATACAAAGCCAACCCGTCCACCTCCATTGGCAAGACATAATTTTTACCATCTTTGCTAAAACTCGAGGCCACAATCGGATAAAAAATCTTGCCATATTCGCTGTCCGACATCACGCTTTTCGGCATCTCGGCCAGATAATTCCCCCTCAAAAAAATCGGCAGCCAGCTGTTGTGGATCAAATATATATCCGGCCCTTGGTTGGCATCAATCTGCGCCTGAACCCGACTGCGATAATTAATTGAGCTTTGAAACTTATAATCAATCTTGACGTTCGGGTGAGCTGCCTGATACTGATCAATAATCGGCTTAAATAACGCATCGTTCTCCCACAAACTATAAACACTCAACGTCACCTGCTCGTTACTGACCGTCGGTTTCTTGGCCAAATAGCTGCTGGCAAAATAAAACACCACTCCGAGCACTATCGCCAAAATCACCACGATAATAATTATTTTCCTCATACTCTACGCTGACTGCTGAAAGCTGAACGCTCCTAACACTCTTTGTAAATTATACTCTAAACCACTAAAATACTAATGTCATGAAAAACCCGCTCAAAAGAACGCCTAAACCCGACCATATCGAATCAGTTACCAAAAAACATCAACTTAGCTTAAAAGCTCTGGTAGTTACCTTTATCACCTTACTTGTCCTAGCCAGCGCCACCTTAACTGCTCTGATCCTCTTTTTCTCCAACCGTCTTTACCCAGGGATCTACATCAGCGAAGTCAACCTCACAGGCCTGACTCCAGATCAAGCCAAGACGCGCCTAAACGACACTCTCAGCCAACGCGCCAACCAAACCCTTACCTTTCTGTACCAAAATCAGCAATTTCAAATTAATCTCCGGGACTCCATCACCTCACTCAACACCGACGAAATCCTCAGCCAAGCCATGGATTACGGTCATTCGCGGTTATATTACCAACCCATCCGTCTCTACCTCAATCCACAGTTTGGCAAGACCTATTCATCCAACCTTAAAATTATCCAAAAAAGCATCAACCAATCCCCGCTTGAATCCCAAATCCTGGTCGACTCCGACAACATCACTGTCACCCCCTCCCAAACCGGTCAAATCCTCGATCAAACTGAGCTCGAAAACCGCCTAACTCAATACCTCAACACCGGTCACCTCGACTCCCGCCTCCTGCCGCTCAAAACCGCCTACCCCCATCTATCCTACCAATCCGCCCTGGCTATCAAAAACATTCTCGATCAAGTCAAGCTGACCCCGCTCAAATTGACTTTCGCAAATCAAAGCTGGACTCTCGATCTATCCACACTTATCAACATCCTCGATCTTCAAAACTCACAATCTGATCTGGCTAACACTTCAGTCTTTGATGTCCCAGTTACCATCCAATCCGTCGACGTCGGGTCTCGCTCCACTTTTGATCCCCACCTCAGCTTTAATAAAGACAAACTCGATCAATTTTTCATTCCAATCGCCAAATCAATCGATCGGCAAGTCCAAGAACCTCTTTTCAATTTTGATGGCAAACGGGTCACCCAATTTCAACCCCCCACCAGCGGCCAAAAGTTAGACCTGACTCAAAGCAAATCGCTCCTTATCCAAGCATTGGCTGCCACCGACTTTAAACCAATTACCCTCCCGGTTGACATTACCGAACCCAAAAATAAACTGACCAACGAACTCGGGATCAAAGAACTAATCGGCCAAGGCATCTCCAACTTCGCCCATTCCATCCCCAATCGTATCTACAACCTCAGCCTGGCCGCCTCTCGCATCAATGGTGTCCTCATTCCTCCGGGTGAAACTTTTTCGTTTGTCCGAACAGTCGGCGATATCTCGGCTGCCTCAGGCTACAAACAGGCTTACATCATTAAAGAAGGTCGAACCATCCTCGATGATGGTGGGGGGGTTTGCCAAGTTTCGACCACCCTTTTCCGGGCCGCCCTCAACGCCGGCGTCCCCATCCCTGACCGGACTGCTCACGCCTATCGGGTCCAATACTATGAACAAGGCTTTCCCCCCGGCCTCGATGCCACTGTTTTTTCACCTTCAGTTGATTTTAAATTCCGCAACGACACTCCCGCCAACATTCTGATCCAATCTCACGTCGAAGGACTCTCCCTTTACGTTTATCTTTATGGCACCTCTGATAGTCGCCAATCTAAGATCTCAAAACCTGTCATCCTCTCCCAAACCCCACCTCTGCCCGAAATCCGCCAGGACGACCCCACCCTTCCCAAGGGCACTGTCAAACAAGTCGACTTCCCTGCCTGGGGCGCCAACGTTGTCTTCACCCGTACCGTCACCAGAGGCGGCCAAACCCTCATCAACGAAACCTACCGCTCCAACTACCGCCCCTGGCAAGCCGTCTTCCTCATCGGCACTAAAGAAGGCTAAGATCTGGTCTATCTAGCCAAACCTAGGCTTTATTGAATATAATCTGTATATGCGCTTCTTCATCGCCTTTGAAGTTCCTGACCAAAACAAACAGCAGATCAAACAGATCCAAGACGAGCTCTCCCAAATCATCCCCGGCCTTCGCCTAACAGATAGCAACAAACTCCACCTAACCCTGGCTTTTCTGGCCGAACAGCCTGACGAGCTCAAAGATCAGCTAATTCAAATAATCCAGCAGGCTACTCAAGGAGTTCCACCGTTCTCAGTCACCCCCTCCTACATCGACGGCTTTCCCAACCTCCATCACGCCCATACCCTCTGGATCGGCGTCAAAGGCGACGTCGACAAACTCTTCTTGATCCGCGAGCGCCTCAAAGACGGCCTCAAACACATCAACATCACCATCGACGAACGCCGCTACACCCCTCACATTGCCATCGCCAAAGCCGCCTACCTCCAACTCTCGATAGATCAAGAAACCGCCATCGAACACCTCGATTCCTACACCCTCCAAACCATCCAAATAAACTCCATCAAACTTTTCGAATCCATCCCCTCCGAAGGCTTCCACACCCACAATACCCTGGCAGAAATCAGGCTTGCAGAATAGACAGTTTACGAGTAAAATCCTCAAGATGTCCCAAACAATCGAAGGTAAATATCAATTACGCTACCATCTTGCAACTGTTATTCAAGAAGGGTTAACCAAACCGGTAGAGGTCAATCTCGAATTAGCTAAACTAAGTGTCCAAAAAAACTTTCCCTACGATAGATCAAATATATCACCCGAATTTATGACGGCAATTAGCGACTTTGTCACCACTAACGCTTATCTCCACTGTTTATTTGTACTCACTACTCGATTGATACCGTTATTACATCCGACTCAACGAACTATCAAAGTATTAGACATCGATGAAGATATTCCATTACCAATTGCAGACGCCGGTATCATTCAATTTACTGTAGCTGGTGATTTAGACTTTGCTAATGATGCTAAAGCCAAAGCCCGAAGAACTCTGCTCAAAACTCTTTCCCCAGAAGGTGGACCTGAACTAAGAATGTATTCACTAAACGAAGCTCAAAGTTATGTCAAAAAGGGTAGTTGGATTACTGTACCCGATCCCACCCTAATCCTGCGTTCACGTATTCCTAATCTGGAACTATTACTTAACTATCCAAACAATCGAGACAATCCGACTGGGCAATTACGGGCAAATCCATTTTTTGATCTTTGACACTCATCTCGCCTGACCTTAAAATTACGACATGTTCAAAACAATCCTCGGTATCGAAACCAGCTGCGACGAAACAGCCGCGGCCATACTCCAAAAAAATGGCGACAAAATCACTATTCTTTCAAACGTTATCGCCAGCTCTCTCGAACTCCAATCCAAATGGGGCGGAGTAGTTCCCGAACAAGCCGCCCGCGAACAACTCAAATCCATCATCCCAGTCATTACAGAAGCCTTGCAGACTGCTTTTCCTCAACTCTCTCCTACCTCCTATCTCCCATCTCCTCCCATCGATGCCATCGCCCTCACCCAAGGTCCCGGCCTAATCGGCTCTCTTTTGGTCGGCGTTGAAACAGCCAAAACCCTCTCACTACTCTGGAAAAAACCTCTCATCCCTGTTAACCACCTGATCGGCCATTTCTACGCGAATTGGATCACAAATCAGCTTACCGCAAACAGCTTACAGCCTACAGCCAAACATAATGCAGTTGCGGTCAGCGGCGGGCCCACGAAGGGGAGGTCAGCGGTCAGCAATCCCTCCTTCCCCTGCCTCGGCCTGCTCGTCTCCGGCGGCCACACCGATCTGGTCCTCTTCGAAAACCATGGAAAATATACCTATCTCGGCGGCACCCGCGACGATGCCGCCGGTGAATGCTTCGACAAATGCGCCCGCCTCATGGGTCTACCTTACCCGGGGGGGCCTCAAGTCTCAAAACATGCCCAAAAAGGCAATCCACACGCCTATCCGCTCCCTAAGCCTATGCTAGGCTCAGACGACCTTGATTTCTCATTCTCCGGCCTCAAAACCGCAGTTTCGACGTTAGTTGGCAACCTAACCAATCACCAAACTACCCAGCTGACCACCACTCAACTCGCCGACCTCTGTGCCAGCCTACAAGAAACCATCTGCCAAGTCCTGATCAAAAAAACGCTCAAAGCCGCCAAACTCCATAACGTCTCCCAAATAATTGTCGCCGGCGGAGTAGCCGCCAATCAGAAATTAAAAGAAAAACTGGATCTGGCGGTAAGCAGTGAGCGGTTAGCGGTCAGCCTTTTCGTGCCCCCTGCCAGTCTCTGTACCGACAACGCCGCCATGATCGCTGCTGCCGCATTCTTCCAAAAACCCATAAATTCCCCTCTTGACCTCCAAGCCAATCCCAATTTATCATTGAATTCTTGACATATTTAGTCCGCAGGATTAAAATCCTTAAAAACTTTATACTTTTTATGGAATCTGAAGATTTTCTAAGAAAAACCAGACTGGGCTCTACCTCAATGGGCAGTAACGGCAAAATACACAATTGGTACGATATTGGTCAAAAAAACGTCAATTTAATCCATTACCCAGAAGCGTAAGAATTCCAATATACTAATGATACTGTACCAGTTGATATGGCTGAGGAAGAAGATTTACCAGCTAATAATACCCTTACAAAAAAGGAAGATTCGATAAGAAACGCCCAGGTTCGGCAAAATAGAATCAACCGGATGGCATCATTTTCTAAAAAGTCCTTTAACACGGATGGTTCTCGGAAGAAATAACCTCAATAATGAATAAGACTTGATTTAATCTGACGCCAGTCTTATACTTTAGGCACAAGCGTCAACTTGGCCAGTCACCAAGCAGCTTTGGAAAGAAATTTTTGTGCAAGTAAGGACCTGCTTCGCCTCGCGGTCGAGAATAATTATACCGCTCGCTCGCAGAACCTTGCCTTTTTGCTATCGCAAAAACGTAGAATCCAACGGGTTGCCCGTCACAGCAATAATCAAGAAGTAATTTGGGTGGTACCACGAAGCACCGCGTCCACGTCAAACGTGGCTAGCGCAAACGCAGCTCAAAACGCGCTCGTCCCAATCAGGGATCAGCGTGTTTTTTTATATATGGACAAAACCTACAACCACCAACAATCCGAGGCCAAATGGTACAAATTCTGGGAAGATTCCGGCTATTTTAAGCCGGAAATCCATCCTGAAGGCAAACCCTACACCATCGTCCTCCCGCCACCCAACGCCTCCGGCAAAATGCACACCGGCAACGTGTTAATGATCGCCATTGAGGATCTGTTAATCCGCTGGCACCGCATGCAAGGCGACGCTGCTCTCTGGATCCCCGGCACCGACCACGCCGGCACCGAAACCCAAATTACCTACGAGCGGGAGCTCAAAAAGGACGGCAAATCCCGCTTTAGCTTCGACCGCAACACTCTTTACAAAAACATCGAAGAATTTGTCTTCAACAACAAACACCAGATCGAAGACCAAATTCGCCAAATGGGCGCCAGCGTTGACTGGTCGCGCTATAAATTCACCCTCGACCCTGACGTCATCGACACCGTTACAAACACCTTCATCAAAATGCACTCTGAAAACCTCATATACCGCGACGACTACATGGTCAACTATTGTCCGGTCTGCGGTACCACCTACTCCGACATCGAGATCTCTTACGAGGAGCATCAAGATCCTCTTCTATACCTGAAATACGGCCCCTTCACCATCGCCACTGTCCGCCCTGAAACCAAATTCCGTGACACCGCCCTAGCCGTCAACCCAACGGACAAGCGTTACAAAGATCAAATCGGACAAACCCTCAAAATCCCTGGCCTACTCGGCCCTCTAGCCATGACTATTATTTCTGATCCTGAGGTTGATCCAAAATTCGGCACCGGCATTATGAAAGTCACTCCCGCCCACGATCCCCACGATTTCCAACTCGGCAAAATTCACCACCTCCCAGTCACCCCGATCATCGATCTCAACGGCCGGATGGACTTCTCCTGGTTCCTAGAGAAACAAGGCGTTGATCCAAATGTGGACGATAAATCCCTTACAAGAGCAAAAAAATACCACGGCCAAAAAGTCGCCGAAGCCCGCAAACTCATGATCGAAGACCTCAAAGCCGACGGCCTTCTCATCAAACAAGATGACAAATACACCCACTCTGTGCCTATTTGCAAAGCCGGCCACAACATCGAGCCAATGGTTCTCCCCAACTGGTTCGTTAAAGTTGACTCCCTCAAAGAAGCCGCTCACGACGCGGTCAAAATAGGCGATGTCAAAATCTTTCCAAAATGGCGCGAGGCCACCTTCCATCGCTGGATGGAAAACATGCACGACTGGGCCATCTCCCGCCAAAACGTCTGGGGCATTCGGATCCCAGCCTACTACAAAATCCCCGACAACCCCAACCTCCAAGTTACCTTCCTAAATAAGCAGGGTGAAGTCACCACCGGCCAAATTTCCGACCTAATCAAAAAATATCAAGCAACCGAAATCCAAGAAGGCCTTCAAAAAGTTATCGCTCCCTCAGATTCCAAATTCGAAATCAGCAAAGTTAGTCTCGGTCCTGACTATCTTCAAGAAACCGACACCTTTGACACCTGGTACTCCTCAGGCCAATGCCCGCTCGTCACCCTTGGCTACCCTGATTCAGTGGATTTTAAAAAATTCTATCCTACCGACGTCCTCGAAACAGGCTGGGAGATCCTCAGTAAATGGGTTTCACGCATGATTAT
>CAZXEW010000072.1:0-4736 GCA_964640215.1 uncultured Gammaproteobacteria bacterium | reverse complement strand
CAGGAAAAAAAATTTGAATTACTGTCGCGAAGTCATGTGTTAATTAATCCGTCTGTTAAAGAAGGTTGGGGATTGGTGAATATAGAAGCTAACGCCATGGGAGTACCGGTGGTAGCCTACAGAGTACCAGGATTAGTCGATTCAGTAAAAAATGGTGTTAGCGGGCTGTTGTGTAGAGATAACAATCCGGTAGAGTTGTCAAAATTAATCAGCGGGTTATTGGCAACCCCTAAAAGTTACTCGAAGATGCAAAAAAGCGCCTTGGCCTGGAGTCAAAATTTTTCTTGGGATAAATCCGTCAAGACAAGCCTTGCTCTGATTGAAGCCCTGTATGAACATTAAAAAAATAGCCACCGCCATAGTAGTTGGTATATCGCTGGTTTTTTTAGCCTGGAATATTTATCTGAATTTGGATCAAATTCATTTCAGCGAACTCCATTTTAGATTGGAGTATATTTTGGCAGCTTTGGTTCTAAGCCTGCTAATTTATTTGCTGAACGGCTACTCTTGGTATTTGGCGGTAAGGTTACTTGGAGGTAAAGTTTACTTGGGTGAAACTCTACGCGTTTGGTTTATTTCGAATTTAAGCCGATTGATACCGGGCAGTATTTGGCAATATCCCGGTCGGGTTTATTTGTCAGGCAAGCAGGGAGTACCAAAGATGGTTAGTTCGAGTGCTTTAATTGTCGAGGCAGTGCTGAATTTGGGGGTCGGCGTGATGGTTATTTTTACCCTAGCTTTATTATCACCGTTGCCCGGCCGTTTGACTATTTTCGGACCGTCACTGATGTGGTTACTATTGATTGCCGTATTGGTGATGTTACTCACGCGAAGGCAAATATTCAAAGGGACTGTAATTTTATTGGAAAAAATAACTAAACAAAAAATAAGTTTTCGCGAATTGACGATTGATTATCGTTTTTTGGTAATAATAATTGCTGGATTTGTCGGTCAATTTGTACTGGCCGGTTTGATGATGTTTTTTTTGGTGAATAGCCTAATGACTGTTTCGGCCGCAAGCATCCCCCTGATCGTCGCCATTTATACTTTTTCTTGGATGATTGGTTATGTTGTAGTGTTGGCTCCGAGCGGGTTGGGGGTACAAGAGTTATCACTGGTGGCTTTGTTGTCTTTTTTAATACCGCTGCCACTGGCCGGTGTGGTAGCGATTGGATTTAGAATAATGCTGCTGAGTGTTGAAATATTTATAGTTACATTGGTACTTGCAAGTAGGAAGGGATTTAAGAGCCAGCCTCAATGAGAATTTGTATATTAACCCATACTTTTCCGAGGTCTAAAAAAGATTCAGCGGCGCCGTTTATGAGAGGACTAGCCGAAGGGTTAGCGCAGGCTGGCAATCAGGTAACTGTATTAACGCCTTATTCGCCTGAGTTCGTAGCTGAGAATACTAGTCGGTCGTATCGGTTGATGACCTACAAATATGTATTTCCATTCTTTTTGCATAAATTAGGTTATTCCCAGACTCTTAATAATGATATGAAACTAAAGCCGATAATGTATATATTGGCGCCACTTATGATCATCAGTGGAGTGATAAGTCTGTATCGGTTAGTTAGGATGGAAAAAATCGAACTGGTCAATGCCCATTGGATTTTGCCGAATGGATTTATAGCGGCAGTCGTCTCCAGGATCTGTGGTGTTCCTGTGGTTTCGACCCTGCCTGGTTCTGATGTTTACATGGTTGGAAAAAATGTCTTATATAAATGGATGGCCAAAATCGCCGCTGATTGCTCACTAGCGATCACCAGTAACAGCCCAAATTTATTGAACGATTTAGCTCGGTTGATTCCGGTTAGTCGGAAAAAATTTCAGACTATTATTTATGGAGTAGATGCCCAGAAATTTAAGCCGAGTACTCAGGCGAGACTTGTATTAAGAAGAACATTGGATATTCCTAAGAGAAGTTTAGTGGTCTTAGGCGTTGGTCGGTTGGTAGCTAAGAAGGGTTTTCGATATTTGATAAAAGCGGCCGAGATAATAGTCAAAAAATACCCAAGGGTTAGATTTGTAATTGTGGGGGATGGTAGCCAGCAAAGTTACCTCAAAGAGCTGACTCAGAAACTGAAACTAGAGCCAAATTTCAGATTTGTTGGAGCGGTCAACTACACCAAGTTGGTTGACTATTATAACTTAGCTGACATTTTTGTATTGCCCTCGATTAGGGATGAGGAAGGTAACTTAGATGATCAGTCGGTGGCGGTGGTGGAGGCGATGGCTTGTGGGATACCGGTGATTACAACGAACTTTGAGGGGTACAAGATAGTAGTCTCGCCGGCTAATGGTATTTTAACGAAAGAGAAAGATTACCGAGGGATTGCTAAGGCTCTGGGAGAACTGCTAGGTTCTGAAAAAAGAAGACTAGAGTTTGGCAGAGCCAGTCGAGCCTCTGTCATTAAAAAATTTACTTGGTACTCGGTTGGTCAGCAGTATTATCGACTTTTTAAAAGCGTTGCAAACACAAAGACTGTTTAGATATAATCTGACTATGAAAAAAGACGTAAGGTGGGTCCCGACGCCATTTTTTTGTACCGTAATTATTTGTACCTTTTTTAAAATCATGGATTTATTTATCAGCACTGATTTAGGTTTTGGTTACTTAGTAGTTGCTAAGAAGGGACTCGGGCGGTGGTGATTTCTTACTCGCGTGAAGCACCCAGAATTCTCGATTTCCAGGAACGTCTAAAAATCAGTGCTCAAATCAGAACTTTACTTAAAAAACAGATAGGCGATTTATCCAGACTTAAGTGTTTAGATTTAGGTTGTTCAAGTGGGGTGATTACCAAAGAGTTAGCCAGGGATTTTCAAAGTGTTGAAGGTATTGATGCAGATATCGAGGCGATTGCGATAGCTAAAGAAAAATATCACACCAGAAACATTAGGTATCGGGTTATGAGCGGCGAGCATTTAACATTTAAGGATAACTGCTTCGATGTTGTGATTTGTAACCAAGTTTATCAATTCGTGGATAAACCTAAATTAATGGTCAAGGAAGTATATCGAGTCTTGAAGATTGGAGGAATTTGCTTGATGGGCGCTCGAAATAAGTATAGTATTTATGAGGCTCAAACTGGTATTCCCCTGATCCATTTTTTGCCGGTTCTAAATAAGAGGATAATAAAATTACCGGGTAAAACTTACTTTCCGGCTAATTATTTAAGCTATTTTAGTCTAAAGAAGTTGTTTGATAAGTTTGAAATAAATAATCTGACAAGTTTGATATTAAAATCTCCAGATCACTATGGATTTGTGTCACTGTCAAAATATGGTCCTTTTTTCAAGTTAATGCCAGGGTTTTTGATGGAATTGTTGATGCCACTTATTCCTAACTATATTTTTTTACTCAAGAAGTCCAGGTAAGAGTATGTTTCACAGATACACTACAGTAGTGGTTTTTTTAGCCTTTTTTCTAGTCGGGCTTTTGACTTTGACTGATTATGGAATTAACTGGGATACGATTAATCACCTGCCTCGGGGTCAGACTTACCTGCATTATTTCTTAACCGGTCACAAAGACTTTTCAGATATGGTAGCGTGGAGAAGCTACTATCAGAATCCAGAGAGTCTAGGGATTGACAGCGATATTGAGTCAAACAAGGTCCCAAAAAGGAGTTTGTACCAAGATGTCAATTCTCGCTTTGACTGGTATATCGATATCGATGGAAATGGTCACCCGCCGCTGGGGGACATCTTGTCGTCGGTATTTAATCTTGTTCTATTTCAAAAGTTATCTTTGATTAACGATATTGATTCTTATCGGGTATATGGCGTTTTTCTGAGTGCTTGTTTAGTGGCCCTGGTTTATCATTGGGCCAGGAAAGTATATGGCCCTTTGGCTGGTGTAATAGCTGCGCTATCTTTGTCGGTCTACCCACTTTTTTTCTCTGAATCACATTTTAATACCGAGAAAGATATTCCCGAGACTGTCTATTGGTCGTTTTTGCTCTACTGTGTTTGGCGTGGAGTGACTGATCGGAGTTGGAAGTTTATTTGTGCCTCAGGAGTGTTTTTTGGATTGGCTTTGGGGACTAAGTTTAATATTTTGTTTAGTGTTTTGGTGATCGTACCCTGGTGGTTTATTTATGCTTATTCTCAGCTAACAAAAAAGGGGGGATTGAAGAAAATATTTTCTGAGCTGTTTTCGAAAAATCTAAAATTAGTTCTGGCGGCAGCGGCAGCACCCGTAATCGGTATGGTGATATTTATTGCAACATGGCCGTATCTATGGCAGTCGACAGTGGTGGGTTTAGATGCGGTTCTTGGATTTTATAAGTCGATTGGGACAGCCTCAAGTACTGACGCAAGCTATATCTGGCATTTTGGAATTAACCTCTATCCCATAAAATGGATTATTTATACGACACCCTTGGTTATACTTGGTTTATTTTGTTCGGGTGTATGGTTGGTGGTGGCAAATATAGGGGAGCGTAAAGATAAGGTCAGCCTGTTGTTTTTGCTGTGGCTGATAGTCCCAATTGCCAGGGTTAGTTTGCCAAATACTAATATCTATGGAGGGGTTAGACAGATAATGGAGTATATACCAGCTTTGGCAATATTAACCGGGGCAGGAGCCTTTTATCTGCGTAACTATCTACTGGTCTGGTTGGATAAACGAAAGATCTTTAATAAGCAGCTAAACTATTTTCTGACAGGCGCGGTTTTGGTCCTAATGTTTGGGCCGATTTTACTTAAGCTAATTCAGATCCATCCCAATGAGA
>CAZXEW010000071.1:0-10422 GCA_964640215.1 uncultured Gammaproteobacteria bacterium | reverse complement strand
GCTACTACCGGTTCGATGCTGGCGTGAGGCAGCAGGCTAAATTCATGATCTACTGGCGCAACGTTTTTAGCCGAAGTTGAGCTGACAGCGGACTGTGAGGCCGCTTTCAGTGATGAGCTCGAGCTGGCATTAACCTGGGCTGACTGACCGGCATTCATACGAGCTGATTGACTGGCCGCTTTTTCGCTAACCACCGAGCCGAGATTTGAGGGCAATGTTGGTGCCAGATCGGCGCAAAACGCCTGAACTAAACTCTGGTCCTCGGGCTTGGTGCATAATTTTTTACTGCAGCAATAATCAACTCCGCCCCGAAACAACTCGCAATCCGCCCCGCTGGCCCCGCCCAAACACCCCTGAACACGCTGTTTACATCGTTGGGTGTTTTGAGTACAGAACTGCTGGCAACTGCCAAAATCGCTTTCGCACTGGCTGATTTTAGTATTGGCGGTTGACCGACTCGGACAAAATAAACCGACTGTTTGGCAGATAATATTTGGAGCGCTGGTCGGCCGGGGAGAGGGGCTTGGTGTAGCAAGCAGGGCCGAAATCGGATTTTTTACATCCGCCGGTTGTCCGACATTACCGCATTGCAGCAGCACCTCTTTGAACTGCGGATTTTTAGCCAGCTCTCTGAAATTCAAACAATCACCATCTCTTACTTGGGGATTATTGACACAATAACACCCCCGGGCCTTACAAAGCTCTTGTTGATCAGCACATGCCAGTGCACAATTTGTGGCCGAACTCCCAATACAACCCTGGATTTGACCGCTAACCACTGCTGACCGCTGATTGGTGGCTGCTGCAGCCGGGCGGTTTGACGCTGCGGCGCTCGGTCCGGGACTTGGACTAGTTTGAGGACTTGAGCCACTGGTGACTTTTCCGCCGCAAAATGCCTGGATCAGCGGCCGGTCTTCCGGCCTATTGCATTGGTTTTGCAAACAGCAATAATCATAGCCACCTTTGAAAACATCACAGTCTTTACCATTAGCCCCGGCTAGACACGAGCTCAGCCTGGCCTGACAAACAGCGACATTTTGACTGCAGTACCGCTGGCAGCTGCCAAAATCCCCGGCTGAACAGGCCGCAACCTGTTGATTTACCACTACAGATGCTGCACTAGACGGTCTGAAAAAAGTCGGTGCCGGAGTCACTGTTGGCCGGGGTTGGGCAGTTGGATTGGTGGTGGTCGGTTGAGCGGTGCATTGACTTAAGATAGCCGCAAACTGCGAATTTTTGGCCAGCTCTCTAAAATTTAAACAATCATCATCATTTATTCCGGGATTATTGACACAAAAACAGCCTCTAGTTTTACAGGCCTCCTGGTTATTTACGCACGTAAAGGCACAGCTTGAGGCATTAGTCCCAAAACAGCTTTGGATCGGCGAACTTATCACCGGATTTGTTTGAGATTGTGGTTGTTGAACAGCGACAGAGGCTGCGGGATTAGAATTGCCAGTCGATCCAGTCGGCGCTTGGCAAAAAGCCGCTACTAACTTTTGGACACTGGCCCCGGTACAGCTTTTTTCAACACAACAGGCTTGGTAGCCAGGCAGAAAAACATTCTTACAATCATCTCCACTGGCTCCGGCCCGGCAAGCAGCCAGCCTGGACTGACAAGACTGAACATTCGCCTCACAGAAACTTTGGCAAACCCCAAAATCACCAAGACATTGGCTAACTACGCCTCCTGATTGGCCTCCGGACTGTCCGCTTAACTGCCCGGAAGCCCCCGCCGTTGGGTTTGCGGTCGTGCTGGTGTTGTTACCAGGCGTATTAGCTTGCCCAGTACATTCAGTTAACGCACTGCCGAATTGCGGATTTTTCGATAACTTGATAAAATTATCACAATCAGCCCCGCTGCCGCCTTTGACACAGTAGCAGCCCCGGGCCTTACAGGCGTCAATTTGATTGGCACACGAGTAAGCACAGGTGTTTTCGTTAACCCCGACACAACTTTGGATCACTCCGGGATTAACACCCGAAGACGCACCGCCAGCCGTCGAACTGCCGCCGCCGGTAGTACTCTTTCCAGCCGGAATCGGCAGGGGATTGGCACCACCGATCCCGCCCCAGGTCGGTGGAGGATTGTCGCCCCACAGCTTTTTAACAATTTCTGGAGAAATCCCGATAATATTAACCGGATTTATCAGCCCGCCTCCCCCAACCAAACCACCCGCTATATTTAGTGGCAAACTAATACCTCCGCCCGCATTAGACGAAGGCTGGTTTTGGGTATTTGTCGAGCTTGGAGTGTTGACATTTGAAGTAGCTGGGCACAATCCTCCGCCAAGGCTACTGATTGCAGGCAAGAAACCCAGGAATTGACAAATCAATCCTTGGAAACCTCCCAAACCCCCCAAACCTCCAGAACCGATATTTGCAGTTTGCGCGGACCCAAAAGAAAACAAACTGCCTAAATTCGGTAATTCAAAAGCGTAACTGTCTTTAACCGGAAAACTTAAAAACAGGCCAATTA
The DNA here is from genome assembly GCA_964640215.1 of uncultured Gammaproteobacteria bacterium. GTDB lineage: Bacteria > Patescibacteriota > Microgenomatia > Daviesbacterales > UBA10151 > CAZXEW01. Next base: position 7,943 of record CAZXEW010000071.1, on the reverse strand, counting down.
ACAAAAATGCCAAAGCTAACTTAAACCTAGCCATAAATTCACTATTGAGAATCTACTTTTCAGCGAAGTAACCGTGATCTCTGCAAAAATATCTATCTGGCTCTAGTCTGCACCAACCATCCAACGAAGCACAATCTATGGCACCTCGTCGATACTCCTCTTTTTTACATGTATCAAAAACTGTCTGACAATTATCAGTTGTTTTATCTTGGCAATATTGTTGAAGCTCACTCAACGGGGCGCCCGCCTCAGTCACTGGAGGTGTGTTAGAAGCTCCCGGTTGAGCAGCGCCGCTGCAAATTGCCTGAGTCAGGCTCACTAGGTCCGGACTTGCTGTACATTGCGAAATTTTTTCAACACAACATTTTTGATAACCTAATTTAAATGTGTCGCAATCCTTTCCAGAAGCGCCGCCCTTCAAACACTCGCCGGCCCGCCGTTTGCAATCTGCCTGTGCGCTCTGGCAATAAGTCTGACATGTCCCCCCGATTTCGTTACATTCAATTATAGCAGTTCCGGCTGGTCGGACTTGGCCGGCTGTTGAGCCGCTGGAACCACCGGTAGTTTGATTATTTGTCCCTGTTCCGCCAGAAGTGTTACTACTATTTGTTTGACCGCCTCCGCACTGGCAGGAACCGAGGAATCGCGACACCAATGGATTTTTCCGTAACTCGCGAAAACCCGTACAATCAGGATCAGTAGCACTTGAGTTTAATGTACAATAACACCCCCGCGTCAAACAAGCTGCCCGGTTTGCTTCCGGGGTACAATATTCTTGACAAGCACTCCCACCGCCAGCGCACTCCTTAATCGGTTGGCCGGGAGCACAAGCCGGCAGACCGCTTGACCCGCCAGTACCGCCATTACCGCCATTACTTGAACCACTAGAAGAATTGCCGGTTTTCCCACCGGGTAACGGCAGGTTACCGATACCACCAATGCCTCCCCAGGAGGGGGGAGGATTATCACCCCACAGCTTTTTTATAATTTCCGCCGGTAATCCACCTAAGCTGGATAAACTAAACCCGCCACCAGATAAGCCCGGAGTATTAGACCCGCTGGTGCCGCCTGCCGGCAGATTTATACTTGGGATCCCGCCGCCGCTCGAGGGAAGAGTCCCTGATATTGTGCCAGCTGGGTTACTTGAAGAGCAAAAAAGCTTAATAAACTGACATAACCAACCCGCAAATCCGCTGCCACCACTAATAGCCGGCGTAGCCGTGGGTGCTGAGCCTCCACCGAATAAACCACTCAAATCAGACAAGCTAAAAGCCTGCGCTTGACTCGGAATTACCCCTGCCGCGAGCACCAGCAAACACACTATCACTGCTAATCGTTTCATAACTTACTCGGGCAGATAAAATCAACATAAGATTTTACCTCGTAATTCCCAATATCCGGCCGATCAGGCTTTTCTACGCCTCGTTCAACAAAATATTTATCAATTGGGGAGCGGTTGTCATTATTTAGCGATATTTGAGCACTTTCGTCACTGGGCCAGACGACCGGTCCGCTGATGTAAACGCTTTTGCTGTTTATGGCATCGGCCGCCGGATTGCCGGACTGACCGTACTCGCTGTATTTACCGAACCTAACACTATCACCCTTAGAGTCCCCTGACACAAGAATCTTCATATTGGGCAAGTCACAGCTGATTTTCATGCCTGTATTATTCGGCCGGGGATATAAAACTTGAGCCGACGACACCGGCACACTACTGCAGGTATCGACTTTCACCCAGTCAGCGGGGACATCGCAGGGGGTTGGGAAAGACTGACATTTGAGAGTCAGCGGATTTTTTGCCAGTGTTTCGACTTGAGCACATTTTAAGTTCCCGCTGGTCGAAAAAACCGCATATGGCTTAGAGATAGAATTAGTTTGTTGACAAACACTAAATCCTGAATCCTGGCAGGCCATCGTCCCGCCTTGTCCAGCCTCCATACAGTCCAAATTGCCGGTACAGCTGCCCTTCGAACTCAAAACATCGCAGTTGAGCTGATAATCACCCTTGGGCAGGCTTAAATCAAAGCTCCGGCTGTTGATATTTACAACTATGCCTCCGACATTTACATTATTTACATTTGTAAACGGAGGGGGACCCATATTCATAGTTGAATCAAAATTATCCAGTTCATAGCCGTAATAGGTTGCCTTGCCAACGTTAGCCGGAAATTCGCGTAAAACCGAGGTCCGACCCGTCTTCAAGCCGGATAACTGGATAAGCTCCGGAGTCAACTTATTTGTGCTTGGAGTACCAGCCAGCCAGGCCCGGACTTTACCGCCCCGGCCGGAGTAAGTGACATTAATATTTTGACCGGTCTGGGTGACTGCAATCGAACAGCTGACTGCCGGATTACTCAGCGGCACAGCCACTTCGAATTTTGGTCCGTAAACCCAGGTTTTCGCCAGCAGCGCCGCCTTTTCCGGATCAACCGCCGCTTTCAAGCCGATCACTCCAAAACGCGGATAAGTGCCATTAACCAACGACCAAGGGTTAGATACCCCCCAACCTATTAGAGGCAGCGGTATCTTATTAATCCCCACAGAAAGGCTGTTTTTCCCAGTCACCAGATGTATCGGTGTCGAGGTCGAATTGACCACCGGGTCGAAGTAATCGATCGCCAGCTCGCTAAATTTTGGAGTTTGACCACTATTTTTCCAGCCAAAATCACAGGAAGCACTGTTGCAGTTGACCACAGGATTATTCAATTTAACATTCGGATCCGGCTCAGTGCAGGAAAAACTATATTCCGAGGTCCCAACCACCTGATCCCCCTTGGTCGCTGTGGCAAAAATAGTATAGCTATTCGCGATCGACGAAATAATTAGTTTATTAGTGCCGTCACTAAAATTAACCGGCGGTACATCACTATAATACCCTCCTTCACCACGGAACATGAGCATATTCATCTGGTCGGCATAGTCGGCTGCCTGGGCGTCCCACTTCACAGTTACCGGAAATATACTGCTGGCTCCGTCAGCCAGATTTAAGTTGCAACTGGCCGACAGTTTGAGGTTATTGTTAGTTTCTTTTAGGTTCACTTGAGCTGTAATCGGCGCCGTCCAGGCCTCATTGACCAAAAATTGAGCATATATGCGATGTCGACCCAGCGCTTGTCCCTGATTATCGACATTTGGAATGCTCAAATTCCAAAGACTATACTCCCGGTCACTGTCAACAGGTATATATTTAAACACCGTCCCGTTTTCTAATCGACTTGCATCGTTGGACAGCCGGAAATAGGTCGGAGTGCCGCCTCCGGCGTACATCGGCTTGATCCGCAACAATCGACTAGTCGAGGAGCCGTCTTGATAAAAATCGCCTATGATATCGAGTCCGCTTCGGACATCGGCTCGGCTGTTAAATACCGCCGGCCTCCCCACCAGTATCACCCCCGCTACCACCGCCACCAGCAGGACAATCAACACACCGATATGTAAGACCCCTTTTTGATTAAAATTTCTCATTTTTTAGCTCCACCAAAACCGGCAATAACTGCCGGAACACTGGTGCCAGTTTTAGGTCCGGGGAGTTCTGTAAGCGTAGGATCAAGCTTTTTTGCTTTCTCTAGCCGACATTCCGAGAAAGCATCACCAGATAGGTGCCTACAAGCATTTGCAGCAGCCTCCGATGTATCACAAAGGCGCTTTGATTCTGCTGGAAACTGACTACAATCAACAGGATTGCTTTGACCAAACGCGCCAAATGGTAATTGACGGCTTTGAACTTGAGCCAGCACATCCTGTCCAAAGCCCGCGGCTCGGTAACCGAAAATCGCATCTTTCACCTCTTGCGGCACTTCCTCCGGATTACGAATGGCTTGGGTACTTGTTTGGGCTTTCACTAAATTAACGTAAGCCGTGTTTTTTGTGACCTTGAGGGCATTTAAATCTTTCTCAATGGCATTATATTTATCGACAGCGTTTTTATATTCTGTACATGCTGCGGCACCATTTTGATTGCATTGACTATTGTAAAAATCCAGGTAATCTTGGTCAGAAACCTTTTTCTTCGCTACAGGTTCCGGGATGATTTTTCCAGAAGCATCTTTGCCATAGTACCAATATTCTTGAAAATCAGCCCGATATTCAATGTATTCATAATTCCCTTTTGGGTCATTACGATCTCCAACAGCTACCTTATTGAATGCCTGACTGACAGCGAACCCAGCCTTATCAAGTTCACTCCTCTTGGTAGTGTACTGGTTATTGGCTGTGATATAGGCAGTTTGGGCGTCTTTTTGCTTTTTAACTAACGGCTCAACCTGCTTCTTTACTGCCTCACAAAAGCCTGCTGCATTTCCGGCGCAAACCGCTTTTAATTCATCACAGGCCGCAGTGTTACCCTCCTCAGCGTTGCACCCGACATACTGTCCGGCCACGTAGTTATAACAAAGCCCACCGGCGCCGGCGTCTTTCGTGCAGTCGACGTCTTTGATCTTGAGTCCCGGTGTGCTGGCGGCCACAGCCGCGGGACTTGTTCCGCCGGTGCTACCAGGAGTACTTTGATTGCAAGTGTTTACAATTTTGCAAACAGTATCAGCGAACTTTTTTCTAATATCACTAAAAAAACCCGGATTTTCTTCGCGGGAAGTATTACTTTCCAGCTCTCTGTCGACGATATCTTGCTGCTCCTGTCTAAATGCGTTTCCAACCTCACCCGCTTGTTTTTCAAAATCTGGAAGGGATGGAGTTTGAGCCTGCGCCCGGCTGTTAAAACTGACCCGGCTGCCGATCAAAGCTAATCCGGCACCGATACCCAGCAGCAGTACGAGAATCACCACCAGCGACGCAATACCGCGTTGATTTAACTTCGAGGAGATCTTTGGCAGATACATTATCCTAATCTTGTCACACCGGAAATTAGCTGTCAACCAAATTAACGACTTCTCGTCGTATCTCCTCGAAGAATATCCAGAAAACCAACCCGTCATATTGTTCGAGTGCATCCGAGAACTATTTTAATTAGCTATCGTCACCGGAACCCTGGTGTAATTGACAATCACCGGATGATCAGGGGAAACTACATCATATATAGTTACTTCAATAAACCCTGGCGCTTTTGCACCTTCGCTCATCCAAACACCGGTCAAACTGATGATATTTTTACCGACTTCGGCCAGGCTCAACTCAACCGGACTCGAATCGCCGCTTTTTACAAACGCCCGCAGATCCTTGACCTGTTCGCTGGTGACCAAATTCAAATGAATATTAACTCCACCTGAAACTTGCGAAAAGGGGATCGGGGAAATGACCTCAAACACAGTATCGCCCAACTTATAATTCGGTGGCTGGCTCAGCACCCCCACCCAAGTCCCAATCAGCAAAAGCACGCTAATTAGCAGACCGATCGCCAACACCAGTGTATATTTCTGCAAAACCGCCGCCAATTTTACCCCCAGACTACTGCCGGCCGCTTTTTGTTCCAAACTTTCTAAAGGATTCGGGATATCTATCGAAGTCAATGTCATCAATACTACTTTAATGTACTAATAAACAAGATACAAGAAACAAAACCTAATGTAACTTCTCGTCGTATCTCCTCGAAGAATATTGTTCGAGTGCATCCGAGAACTTACTCTGATTGTATCTTGGTCATTGTATCTGGTATCTTCTATAATATTCCAATGCATCCATTACTTAGCCGCTTCAAAAAGGCTTTAGTCAACCGCCATTACAGCCCGCTCAACCGCGTTTACATCTCAAAGCAAAAGCTTTACGACAATTATGATTACCTCTCCTCACTCCACCCACTTCTCCAAATCGCACCGGTTCTTAAAAGCAACGCCTACGGCCATGGCATTGCCGAGATTGGATCGCTGCTACAAGCTAAACAGCCGCCCCTTGTTTGCGTCGACAGCCTCCTTGAAGCCAATCAGCTCAAAACCGCCGGCGTCAAAATCCCGACTCTGATCATGGGATTCATCGACCCTGATAGCCTGCAAACCAGCCATCTGCCATTTTCATTTACTGTCTTCAACCTGGAATTTGCCGAAGCGCTCAGCCAATACCAGCCCGGCGCTAAAATCCATATCTTTGTTGATACCGGCATGCATCGGGAGGGTGTTTTGGTCTCGCAACTGCCACAATTCCTCGAAAAAATAAAAAAACTTCATCTGGAAGTCGAAGGTTTAATGTCCCATTTTGCCAGCGCTGATGACCTAAAAGGGGAGCAGACCCGGGAACAAGAAGCAGTATTCCAGCAAGCCATCAAAATACTACAGGCCACAGGGTTGAACCCTAAGTGGATACATCTTTCAGCCTCCAACGGCCTCTTTACCGCCAAAAATACCGGCTGCAACCTGGCCCGCATCGGTAAAGCTCTCTATGGTATCGATCCTCTCGGTAAAACTGATTCTAAACTCCAGCCGATCCTCAAACTAACCTCCAAAATCGCCCAAATCAAACACATCCAAAAAGGCGATCCGGTCGGTTACGGTGCTACCTTTACTGCCAAAAAAGATATGATAATTGGTATTTTACCGATCGGATATAACGATGGAGTCGAGCGTAGATTATCGAACAAAGGAATTACTCAAATAGACGGGAAAAAAGCTGCCATAATAGGCCGAATCAGTATGAATATCACCACCATCGATTTAACCGATATCCCGGATCCCTATATCACTCAAGAGGTCGTCATATTTTCCGACAATCCGACCGACCCAAACTCGATCCAAAACAGCGCCAAACTCGCCGACACCATCCCCCATGACCTCCTTATCCACATCAACCCCTCCACCCTCCGCCGCGAAATCGTCACCTAGCACGTCCATAACGGGGTCGCACCCAGCATAGGGGTTCAACCCCTATTAGAGGTCGCACCTAGTCGCTAGGTGCGACCTAGCATCTACCTAGCACTAGGTCGAACCTCGTACGAAAGAAGTCATCCTGAGCGTTCTAGCGTGAGGATCTCTAGATACTAATTGGTTTTTTTGTTATTGTTTAACTAACGACTAGTATCTAGTAACTAGCCAACTGTTTCATGCCTAACCAACGGGGTATTGCCCACATCGCCGCCCTGCTTCTACTAGCCATCATTAGCTTGGCTATCGCCTATGGTGTTTCAAAAATCGACCAAAAACAATTCAGCTTCTCCAAAGCCGCCAGCACCGATGCCAACGCTGATAAGTGCGCCGCTCCGCCAGCCGATTGGGAACATACCTTTCCTAACAATAAGATTAAAAATCCGGGGTTCAATGATAATTTTACCAACAATGTACCTAATAGTTGGAATAGCTTTGGCAACGCCACTTTAGTTGAAGAAACTGGTTATGAAAAATTTGACAGAGCTTCTTTGAGGATTGATGGGAACGGTGTAGTTAGTGGTGGAGTTTATCAAGTAATCGATGGGTTGAAATCTGGAACAATTTACCACGCCTTTTATGCTACTGCTCAAAAAGTGTCTGGGGAATCAGCTGGGGGATTGCCGACAATCCGCGAAATCGGGGTTGATCCGAGTGGTGGAACTGATTCCAGCAAAGTTTCAAACTGGGGAATCCGCTTGTCTGGAGGACAGCAAGATGTTAGTCCAAACCGTTACGGTGGTTGGAAGACCATGGGTAACAAGAATAATCCAGTCGTCACATTTCAAGCCACCGGAACCAAAGCAACCATCTTTCTGCGTGTCCACACCGATGATCCTAAAAGTGGAACCTCCAACACATGGTTAGAAAGCGTATATATGAATGAAGACTGCGGCAGCGGCACCACGGTGCCGGCAGCCGGAGGCGGTAATACAAGCGGAGGAACCGGCAGCGGAGCCAGTAACCCCACAGCCCCCGGCCCCAACACCACCTGCGATCCCTTCTCAGTTTCGATGAAAATCGACCCACAAACTGCCAAAATCGGAGACACTGTCACCCTTAATATGACCAACGCCAAAGGTGAGGGTACCACCAACATCAAAGATGATTTAACTGGCCTGGGCACCTGCACAGACA
>CAZXEW010000070.1:0-2966 GCA_964640215.1 uncultured Gammaproteobacteria bacterium | reverse complement strand
CCAGAAATAGCTAATACATAATAACTTAATCAAGGCTAAAAAGATAGGGTAGTCAGCGGCAGGTACCGGTGGCTGGGTCAAAAAGATTGGCGGTGCTGACTGCTCTGCCGGCTGGAGGATTAATCTCGATCGGCTCTGAATCCCGGGTGTATTTACCGGCGCAGTCATCGCCTAGTGTCTGGTTTCGGCCGTCACTATTTAGCCAAATGTCAATTTGTTTATTGTCGCATTCAGGGCAAATGTCTTCCACGATCAAATATTTTTGGATGTAAGGAGCATACATTCTGGCTCCTGGAGGAAAGGCACTCGTATTGGTGGCGATTGAAAGCGGATCGCTAAAGCTGCCGATACCGCTTGAAACTTCATGTAGAGTCTGGGGATAGGCTGAATGCGGGTAGGCGATACCGTTGCCGGGATTGCCCTTTTCATCCCACCGGTAGAATGTCACCTCCATATTTCTGATTTGCTTGACTGGAGTGGGTTTGGGGGTAGGTTTTGGAGTGGGTTTTGGTGAGGTAGTTGGAATTGGTGAGGGGGATGGAGAGGGTGAAGGCCCAACTTCGTCAAGGCTACTTGGGGCAGGGGTTGATGAGGCAAATAATGAAGATTTGCCTGTTGGAGCGGTCTTATTCCATAATATAAATCCGACAACAAGGGTTAAACTGCTTATTATTAGGCCAAGAATTACCGCTCTTTGTATCATGTGCTGGTGGTGGGACTCGAACCCACAAGGCCGATGGCCATAACATTTTAAGTGTTACATGTATACCATTCCATCACACCAGCTTAAGTTTAGTTTTTTTAGAACTTCTGTTTAATCCCCGGTGTGTCGGTTTTAGACTATGGCAGTTTGGACATAAGATTCTTAAGTTCTCTAGCCTATTATCGTGACTATCACCGTTTATATGATCAAGTTCTAGAGGTATTCTACCATTTTCGGCGCTTCTAGCCCAGCTACATTCTTCACATTCAGGTTTTTTAAGTTGTAAACTGAATAAACGATTCTTAAGTTTGTAACTTTGAAAATTACTTCCGGTGGTGAGAATCTGATCAAGGCTTAAGCGGGGTTTGCCAATGCCTGTCAATCCTTTATTCCAACCCATGCCTTTAAAGTGGTCTGTTGGAATTCGATATTCACTTAGGTACTTTGCAATTTGAAAATAATTTCCCCCAGCTGGTTTTAGACCCAAGTTAATTAACACTTGGCGAATACTAAAATTAGAGGCAGCGGCAGCTTCAAGTTGTGGTTGTGTCCATTTTCGGGTTTTCGTCGGTTTATAATATCAAATGTTAACTAAATATACAAGGAGGACTGTATTTTGATCGGTTACTTCCATATAATTGTCACCATGACTAAAATAAGTTCTAAAAAGACTCAAAAAAAAGCAATTTCTGTAACTGGCGGGTTAAATAGCAGCCAAAAATGGTTATTACTAGCTTTTGTCATTTTTTTGATAATAATCTTAGGATTTTTAGCCAATCAGTATTTAGGGGCAAATAGTCAAAAATTAGCTTCGAAGACTGCTCAGAGTTCAATTCAGGATCGATCTTCTAATAAGAATTTTGAAGCTAGTAAGTCAGATACAATGTCAGCAAAACCCAGCCCGACGGGACCGGTTATTCCGGCTAACTACGGACGAAGTGTCATCGTGCCAATTTTGACTTATCACTACATCGGTGAAAACCCAATTCCGGATGATAAAGCGCGGGATAATTTGTCGGTATCACCGGACAAGTTTGACCAGGAATTGGGGATTTTACAAAAAAATGGTTATCACCCGATTTCGCTGGATACTTTATACGCGGCTCTAAAGGGAGGATTACTGCCATCTAAACCAATTGTTATAACTTTTGATGACGGCTACATTGATTTTTATACCAATGCTTTTCCGATTATCAAAAGATATGGCTTTGTGGTTATCTCCTTTATTCCAACCGGGTTGATGAATCAGGGGTATTACCTCGGTTGGGATCAGATTAAGCAGATGGATGCATCGGGATTGGTGTCGTTTCAGGCTCATTCAGTTCAGCATGCCAATTTATTGATGTTAACTGGCGACCAGTTAAAATATCAAGTGACTGAAAGCAAGCGGGTCCTTGAAGAGAAGCTGGGTAAAAAGGTTAATTTTATGGCCTATCCGTATGGGAGCAGTAATGCGTTAACCTGGCAAGCTGCCAAGGATGCGGGCTATTTTGGGGCTCTAGGCACGTGGTATGGGACAACCGAATCGGAAGGAACTGTCTTTGATATGCCGAGAGTAAAAATTGCAGGGAGTTGGTCGATTGATCAATTTGCGAGGATGTTTCCGTAAACTCAATGGCTTAGTCGATTTTTCCAAACCAAGCCATCAAATTAATTTAGAGAAACGTTAGTTATCTCTTGGTCTGGCGACATTAACGACGATCTTTCGACCTTCGATGTCGGTATCGTTAAGTTTTGAGATCGCTTCCTGAGCTTCATCATCATTGGACATTTCGACAAATCCGAAACCCCGGCTTCTACCGGTTTCTCGATCTTTGAGTACTCTGGCGCTGATAACTTCACCGAATTGGGAAAATAGATCTGCTAACTTTTGGTCGTCTGTTGCCCAAGGCAAAGACCCTACGAATAATTTAGTAATACAAACTCACCACCTTTTCTAGTTGCTTACTACTTGGGACTGGTCACTAGAAAAGGAAAAATCTCACTAGAGCACAAAGAACCCATAAGCACTACATTGATATTACACTAATGGTGCCTAAAAATCAACTGGGCTGTTTTAGGGCTTGTAAAATACACCTAAACTTGTGTATATATATAACTTATGGATGATACGACTGACGAACCGAAGGTAAAAGAAGAAACCGGTGGGGAGATTTTGATCAATATGGAAGGGATGATCAAAAATCATATCTCGGCCATTGATAAACTCCAGGATGAGCTTAAAAAGCATAAGGAAATGTTGGATGATATCTTTGAAAATAAC
>CAZXEW010000069.1:0-6282 GCA_964640215.1 uncultured Gammaproteobacteria bacterium | reverse complement strand
TTAGTTTAACTAGGACTTAGGACCTAGTTTTTTATAGCTAATAAAGTGAAACGACAAACTTTAGTTTTGATAAGACCGGACGCCATGAATCGCCATTTGGTGGGGGAGATCTTCAAACGTTTTGAAGACGATGGGCTCGATTTTGTCAATATCAAAATGCTGACCGTCCCGCGCCAGTTGGCTGAACAACATTACCATCTCGATGATGAAAATTATCTGCGCTCAATTGGCCAAAAAAGCGCTGATGCTGGTGATCAAATTGATGATTTAGTCGCTCAAGGCCGCAAAATCATTACCGCCATGTGCGATTTTTTAACCTCACGGCCGATTATCGCCATGATTTTGGCAGGTGAAGAGGCCATTCCGGCGATCCGCAAAATTGTCGGATTCACCGATCCATCTCGTGCAGACAAAGGCACCATCCGCGGCGATTACGGCGAAGATAACATCCTCCAGGCCAACCGCGAGGGCCGCCCAGTCTACAACCTGGTCCACGCCTCCGGCAACCCCGACGAGGCCCTGGCCGAAATCAAACTCTGGTTTGAGAAAAACTAATTAGGTGTTTCAAGTGAGGATGCAAATCCAGCTGCTGTTACGAAACCATTATGAATCTCTCCAGACTTCTTTGCATCTTTAATTTGCTCCTTGAATGATTCTGAAGGCAAGATCCCATCTAAAGTAGGCTGTTGGCCTGGATTTTTAGCCCCCCAATCTTTTAATATCTTTTCCCCATCTCCAGAACCCAGGACATAAACCATGTATTGTATTCCTCGATCGGCCGGAAAATTATTAACAACCCAAGTCAAGTATAATGCTTGTAAACGAGCCGGATCATTTAACTGCTCCATCGGATAACCATGCTTAAAACCAAAATCCCGGCCCTGGTCTGTAGCTATTTTGGTCATAGGTACTAATCTCCCCAATGCGAACCAGAATTTAGCCTCATCATCAGACATATGCAGTTCACTGGCATACTTCAAAGACAGTTCAAAATCATTCTGCCGCGCTCGTAGCTCCTCAGCACTAGCTTGTTTATCACCCTTAGCACTGACCAAGATTTGATTGAACATGGGGGATCTTTCGGACACATACCAGCGTACCCGACGATTCAGTTCCACCTCATCGTTAATTACCTTTTCTTGCTTAGAGTTACGGTCTAATTCCTGAGATCTTAAAGCCTCATCGTGTCTTAGCTGGTCTCGATGGTTCCGGATTAACAAACCACCAGCTATAGCAGCCAGTCCTACCACTGCTGCTCCAAAAGCACCTTTTTTATACCACTTTGATTGATCCGCTAATTTATTTTTTTCTAATGCCTGAGCTTGCTCCTCAGGAACCGGAATTGGTATTTCAGGGGCATCAACACTCATAAATTTACACTACCTAAAATTCCAAACGTTGTCAACTTAATCACTATTATTAGTGGTATAATTGACCAATATGAAAGATCTACAGTTTAAAGTAATAATAGAACAAGATGATGATGTCTGGTATATTGCCGAAGTCCCTGAATTACAAGGTTGCTATTCACAAGGCAAAACCTTGGAAGAGGTCAGGGGCAGAATAAAAGAAGTTATCGAACTAAATATTTCGGTTTGATACTATGCAAAACGGTCGAAATATCTGATCTAACTTATTCTCTGGAAACAAATCCTTAGCATAAATCTCTTTGAAAACTCTCCCCACAACTAGCACAAGGTACCCAACTCAAAGCCATGTTGGTATTTTAACTGAATAAAACCCAAAATAACAGCCTGCAAAAGACTAATTAATATCCTATAGTAGTCAGGGTGAGAGGGGTTGAACCTCCTGCCTCCTCGTTCCGAACGAGGCGTTCTGCCGATGAACTACACCCTGTAAACTGTATTATACCCTGATTTGGTGTTAAAATTAAGCCCAAGCCCCTATAGCTCAGATGGATAGAGCACCTCGGTCCTAACGAGGGGGTCCCCAGTTCAAATCTGGGTAGGGGTGCTAGAGTAACAAGGCCCAAACCAGAATAATACCATTAGTTTTTTCGCCTCGCCTGATACTTAACCTTGTTATTTTTTTTACCTATGTAATAATATAATAATGGATAACGACAATACCGTGTCTCCCAATCTAAACTCTCAACTTCAACCTGGCCTTGAGAATAAACCAGGTGGCGCTTGGGCAAGATTTTGGGCCAGCTTCATTGATAGTTTAGTTTTAACCATACCCACATTATTACTTGGTTTTGTAATCTCAGCTTTAGTTGGATCGCCGATCTTATTTAGAGGTGATTTGCTCAAAAATATCGAAAACAACTGGATTACTGGTGTTATATATCTTGTCTTGTATTTTATTTATAGCGTCTACTTTACGGTTTATAGGGGTGGAACTTGGGGCAAAGATGCCTATGGATTAACTATTGTCAAATATCAAACTAATAATTATGTTTCTCTTCTCCAATCGCTAGTTAGAGAATTAATCAAGGTTGGAGTATTATTCATTCCGATCATAGGTGGTTTAATTTACTTTATTAACGGTTTAACAATTGTCTTTTCGAGCGAAAAAAGAGGGATTCATGATCGATTAGCAAAAACACAGGTGCTCAAAACCCACAGTCCTTGGTCTTTAAAAAAACAACTACTAATTTTTCTTCTAATTTTAATAGGTATAATCGCGTCATTATTCTTAGGTGGTTTACTGAACACAGTAATTAATCCTAACGCTTCTAAAATCCAAACATCCATCTCTAGCTCGCCTTCTAGTTATCAATTATTTGAAAATACAGAGGCTGGTTATTCTATTCAATATGACAGTACTAAATTTTCCAGGCCGACACTTTTAGATCCCCAGACGCGTCAGAAGAAGGGTTTTGGCGGCGATCCAAACTATATTACATTTTACAGAGTATCTACTATACCTAAGTTCTGTTTGGATAACTTTATCATTGATGTAGAAGAAAATCCTAATCGCTTACCTTTAAAGCAATGGGTTAATTCTGAACAGATACTAAAGAATGCCGAAACAATTACGATTAATGGGGTTGAGTCCCTTAAAGTCACAACTATCGACTCAACAACAAACGTAGACTCAGCCGGAAAACCAAGACCGTATAAATTAGTCTTATATTTAGTCCCAAACGGTAATAGAGTTTATCGTCTGACATATTCTTACTTTATTGGAGATTACCCAGAAAGTGAATGTCAAAGCAACGCTATGGCACTCGATAAAATTTTTGTAACTTTAAAGCCTATATAAACGTCTTTTCTGTCCAAAAAATGCTTAGGGCACAGGTATTTACAAATCTAATTTTATTTGCGGTACAATTAAGCTGATGAACAAACGGTTTATCTTCACCATGCTCACCCTAGTCATTCTAGCGGTTGGTGGCATTATCGCTGCCTACATCGCCAAAGGCTACCGGGTTTCCAGTAAAACCGGCATGCTAATCGGCACCGGCATTATCTCAGTCACATCGGTGCCTGATCAGGCTTCAGTCTATCTTGACGGCCACCTGATCACCGCCACCAACTCTAACATCAACTCGCTCGAGCCTAAAACCTACAGCGTTAAAATCCATAAAGATGGCTACATCGACTGGGAAAACAAAATAGATGTCAAAGAAGGCTTGGTTATTGAAATTAAAGCTACTCTATTTCCGGCCCTGCCTTCGGTTTATCCGTTGACTCAGAACGGGGCTATTATGCCAACCCTGTCGCCTGATAGCCAAAAGGTCACCTTCATCGTCCCTGGTAATACCAAAAAATCCGGCGTTTGGGTTTGGACCATGGCAGCCGGCCAAATCGGTTTTGCTAGAGGAGGAGAACCTCATCAAATTATGACCCCAACCACCGATACCGATCTCGCCAGAGGCAGTCTTCGTTGGTCGCCTGATTCCAAACAAGTCCTTCTCTCTCTAGTAGACCGTCATTATTTACTCGATCAGGATAAAGTAAACGATCCGGCCCGGGATATCACCCCGATCCTGCAGCCAACCTTGAAGGGCTGGGAGGATGATCAAAAACAACTGAATGCTGCTAAAGTCGCTGCCATTAACAATATCCAAATACGTCAAACGGCATCAAACTCCGCCTACTTAAAATGGTCCGTTGATGAAACGAAATTTATTCACTCTCAGGACGGTCAAACAAATTTCAAAGTTACCGATCTGAAATTCGGCAAAAGCTATGATCTACCGAGCGGCAGTCATTACCTCTGGTTACCCGATTCACTCCATCTTGTGGCAGTCGACACTCTAAGCCTGGTGGCGACATCTGCTCCGACCTTTGGCCTGGCCAGCCCGAGTCCTTTTAAGGCCAACTTCCCTGCAGCCAAAATCTCGATCATCGAATTCCAGGGTACCAATAAATCCGAAATATTCGCCGGCAACTTTGATCCCGCCAGCGTCTTCCCTTGGCCTGATTCCTCACGGGTCGTCATGCTTTACTCCTTACCGACCACCACCGCCTCTCAACCCAATCTCTACGGCGTAAACCTCAAGTAGCTAACAGCCAACTGCTGACCGCTAACTGCCAGAAGAGACAAGGAACACAACCGTATCTCCGGCGGACAGCCGTCAGCTGTAAGCTGTAAGCGGTAGGCCTTTGATGCATTTAGTATATCTTGTGACCTGGTCAAAGTTAGTTTATAGTTCATAACATCTAGGACTAAAGTTTCAAGACCTTAATTTATTTCTTCAACTAGGTCCTAAGTCCTACCTCTGTAGGAGGGGCGTGTTATAACTTAAGCCCTCAGCAGTTATGTTCAAATTTAGCAAGCGCATCGGTATCGATCTCGGCACAGCCAACTCGTTGGTTTACTTGGCCGGGGCAGGCATCGTCTTGAATGAACCGACCGTCGTAGCCGTCTCAACCGATGACAACCGGGTCCTGGCCGTCGGCAACGAAGCCAAGGAAATGCTCGGCCGGACCCCCGGCAACATTACCGCCACCCGCCCGATGCGGGATGGGGTGATCGCTGACTACGTCATTACTGAGGCGATGCTGCGCTATTTTATTGACAAAGTCTGCGGTCGTAATCGACTGTTTAAACCCGAGGTAATGGTCTGTGTTCCGGCCGGAGTGACATCGGTCGAAAGACGGGCGGTTTTAGACGCCACGCTCAGTGCTGGGGCCAAGACCGCTTATCTGATTGACGAGCCCCTGGCCGCCGCCATCGGCGCCAATATTCCGATCGCCAACCCATCCGGCAACATGATCGTCGACATCGGTGGGGGGACAGCTGAGGCGGCCGTGATTTGTCTGGGTGGAGTAGTCGTTCACAGCAGTGTCCGGGTCGGCGGCAACAAAATCGATGAAGCCATCCAGTCCTGGATCCGCAAGAAGTACGGCCTGATCATCGGCGAGAGCCAAGCCGAACAGATCAAAATTACTATCGGTAATGCCATGTTAAATAAAAAAGACCCTAAAAAAATGGATGTCCGCGGCCGCGACAGCGCTAGCGGTTTACCAAAAACGATCTCTTTAAACGAGCTCGAAATCAACGAAGCCATCGCCGAGCCGCTTCGAAAAATCATCGCCGGCATCAAAGGCGTCCTTGAACAAACCCCACCCGAGCTAGCCTCCGACATCATCGATAAAGGCATCGTCATGTCCGGCGGTACCTCAATGCTCAACAACTTCGACAAACTAATGACTGAAGCCACCGGCGTCCCCTGTCACTTGGCCGACAATGCCCTCCTGTGCGTGGCTCTCGGCACCGGCATGGCTCTCGATAACTTAGATCTCTATAAGAAAAGTGTTAGCAAGCGCTAACATTTCTTCTGCTTCGCAGTAAAAAATCAGTCAGTAAACATTAATTCATTCTCTGCTTAAACTAAGTCCTAAGTCCTATCAACTAACTCCTGAATGCTATACTTAACTCATGTTAATTGGCTTCGATGGATCGCGGGCCTTTAATAAGCATCGGACAGGTACGGAGAATTATTCCTTTGAACTGCTCCGCCACCTATCTCAAATAGATCACCAAAACCGCTATCGGGTATATCTTCGACCGGGGAATGTGGTCAAAGCAGAGGAGTGGCCAGGTAATTTTTCCTTTAAACTTTTGCCTTACAACTTTCTCTGGACCCAACTCGGCCTAGCCGCGGAACTAATCAAAAATCCGCCCGACATCCTGCTAGTCACCGCCCACACCTATCCACTTTTCCACCTGCCTAAGCTCAAAATAGTCATGACTGTTCACGATTTAGGCGCCGAATATTTACCGGCTCTGCATCAACTCAAACAGCAGCTTTACTTAAAGTGGATTACCAATTATCAACTCAAAAAAGCCACTAAATTAATTGCCGTT
>CAZXEW010000068.1:0-13414 GCA_964640215.1 uncultured Gammaproteobacteria bacterium | reverse complement strand
GCGGCCTCAGCTCCGGACGCTTACGGCCATTTTGGCCCTATCGGCGCCGGCCATTTCGCCAAAATGGTCCATAACGGTATCGAATATGGCATGATGGAAGCGATCGGGGAGGGCGCCGCTGTTCTCAAAGCCGGGCCTTTCAAACTAGACTTAGCAGAAATTTTCCGTGTCTACAACAACCGCTCAGTCATCGAGTCCCGCCTCGTCCAATGGACTCAGGAAACGCTTGCCGAGGATCCTGATCTCTCCAAAATCTCCTCAGTTATCAATGCCACTGGTGAAGGTGAATGGACCATCAACACCGCCCACGAACTCAAAGTCGACGTACCCGTGATCGAGGATTCATTCAAAGTCCGCCAAAATTCCGGGAGTGACCCCGAAGATTCACCTGCTGGCTTCCGAAACAAAGTAGTTTCGGCTATGCGGGGTCGGTTCGGCCAACACGACGTAAAGCGGGCCAAAGAATAATATCTTTCCAAAGCGACCTACTTGCTAAAGCTTCATCAGACACTAGTCTCAAGTATCTCCCTTTAATTTTATCAATCAAAGAGCGTTCCTGGAAAATATTTACCCTTGCTCCCACTTTGACTCCCAAAAAATTAATATTAAGACCATTATCTTCGTACACCCCGACTAAAGCCGGATCAGTGATATCTACTACAGCTACTCTACGCTTACCAGGTTGATTACTGATCTCAAATCGAGTATCCGAATAGACCCGCAATCGCCGACGCCTAGAAAACCGCCCTACGCTTTCCTCTGTATAAATCACCCAGCGATTATATCTTAACTACCCAATTGAAAGCAAAAATTTATGCTTCTCGGACTTGGACCAGTTGAAAATAGTTGCCGTCCAAATCCTCGAAAGTCGCGATCTTGCCATAGCCTTCAACATGGTACACTTCTTTAACTTTTTTAACCCCGGCCTCATCAAGCTTAGTTACCATATCTTCAATTTTGCCTTCGACTTCAATATTTATTATCACTCGATCTGGCTGGCTTGACGAACCATGAACTTGACTATGATCCAGTACCGCCAAAGACGTCCCGTTGCCAAATTCAAACATAAAGACATTAGATTTTTGCTCGCCTTCACCCATCTCGGCCTCTTGAGTTTGCTTTAAGCCCACCTTTTCCCGATAAAACTGGGCCAACTCTGTTGCATTTTCACTGCCAATAATAATACTTTCTATTCCTCTAAACATTTTTTCTCACCTCCTTGTCCCCTGTAGCCTTCTTGACCCCCCATAGCTTCAGCGTTGGGGGTGGCGAAGGGGGCTAGTTTTCAGTCACGCTCATCCCGACCAACTTCTGGACTTTAGCATTCTCTTTTTCCAACTTCTCAAAACGTGAACTAAACTGATCTTTCGGTATGCCCAGATTCTGATGAAAATCATGAAACTCAACCATCAAGGCATCGATCTTGTCGGTTGCCTCAGTCCTAAATTTCATAAACTCATCGCTAAAATCGTTCAATTCCTGCCGAACCTGCACCAAATTATTACCCATTTTGGTCAGATTCTCATCAACAGTGGTCAAGGTACTATCAAGACGAGCCAGTTCGCGACTGTTTTTACTAACATTAATGTCCACCTTAGTAACTTCAAATTTCAAACCACTTAACTCATGATTAATTCGCGCTAACTCCCCGTGAATTGGCTTCAATTTTGCATCGAGTAAGGTATCGAGAGTTTTTATATTGTCAGTCATTGGCGAATAATATTCTTGTCTTGAAATAATTACAATATATCAAATCCGACAAAAATCCATTGATGGCACGAGCCAACAGCGGCCGTCCATCCCGAGCAACTTATCAGCCTCTTTCGGTCCCCAGCTGCCTGGCTTGTATAAATTCAACTTACGTCTGGCATCAGACAAGGGATCGGTAAATCGCCACTCCGCCTCGACCTCGGCCGAATCATTGAAAAAAGTCTGATCACCAGTCATCGCGTCCAGTAACAACCTTTCGTACGGATCGGGCAAATAGTGGACCCCGTCTCCGTGACGTTTTGCACTAGCCAAAGGCAAGGTTCCGCGAGCGAGCGCTATACTATCTCCTGAACGCGAGGGAAGCGGGTCCTTATAACAATATTGCATAAACTCCGGCACCAACTCCAACTTTTGGCCCGGCTTTTTGACTAGCACTTTTAAGACAATTCCTTCATTCGGCTGGATCCGGTAGATCAAGACATTCGGCTCGTTGCCGCAGTCTAAATGCCTCAACAACCGGTTGGTCGGTGTTTTAAAAACAACTGCAATCTCAGTCACGGTTTGGGCCAATTTTTTACCGGCCCGGACATATATCGGCACCCCTTTGTAGCGGGGCAGATCAATTTCCGTCCGAAAAGCATAAAAAGTATCAGTCAGCGAATTGGCATCAACATTAGCTTCTTTGGTATAGCCTTCGTACTGGCCAAAAACGACTTTGGACGGCTCCGGTCGCAAATGCTCTAAAATTTTAATTCTCTCCCTGGTCACCGCCTCATTACTAAACTCACTCGGTGCCTCCATCAGCGACAGCGCAATCATCTGCAGCTGGTGATTTTGACCGACATCTTTGAGCGCCCCGACGGCGTCGTAATAGCCGCCCCGTTTACCGACCCCAAAATCCTCGGCCGCCGTAATTTGAACGTGATCGATATAATCTTTATTCATCATCGGCTCGAAAATGCCATTGCCAAATCGAAAGGTCAATATATTTTGTAAAGTCTCTTTGCCGAGATAATGATCCAACCGAAAAATCTGTGATTCCTGAAAATATTTGAGCAGCAATTTATTTAACTGCCTGGCCGAGGTTTCATCTTTGCCAATCGGCTTTTCAATCATCAGCCGGACAAAACCTGACTTTTCCTGGCTGAGGCCACTGCGGTGCAGATTTTCAAAAATATGGTGGTACAAATCCGGATAGGTCGCCAGATAAAAAATCCGATTGCGTAGCAAGAGGCGAGTCCTCGAAGACTCATTCTGGCCGTCTAATTCATCCAAATATTGACCTAATCTATCGTAAAATAGCGGGTCATCCAGCTGGCCATTGATGTAATGAACCCTGGTCAATAATTTTTTGACGACAGATTCATCTATTTGATGGGCATGGTGCCGATTTTCCTGATGCAACACATCACCCCAGTACTTTAGATACTCCGCATGACTCATCGGCGATCGGGCTGTCCCAATAATCTGAAAATCTTCCGGCAAGACTCCACTTTCCGCCATATCATAGAGGGCCGGAATCAACTTAATCTGGGCCAAATTCGAGGTAATTCCAAAAATAATCAAGGCAAATGAACCCATATTTTATGTCACCTGACCCTTCTGCTGTCATCCTGAGCGTCCTAGCGTGAGGATCTCTTGATTCTGGACGCATAGATTTGCCAGAATGACTTTCATCGCTAGCTTTTTAGCGTGGATCGATTATACTAGACTCTAGTCCCTGGACACTAGACTCTATCTATGAAACTTGGTTCAACTCGAGACTTAGCCGGTTTAAAACCCGTCCTCAAAGACTCCGACGCTACCGGACCTGATCCGGCCTACTGGGTTTTTACCGAAATCTCCGATAGCCAATGGTTTAACACCACCGTCACCGCTCCAGGCCGCTACAACGAACCTGACCCACGAAGCCTTGGCGGAGGGGGTGAGTACCCCAAAACCTTTGGTCATTATCACCCCGTGGACGCAGTCACTGAAGTTTACAAAGTCATCGAAGGAGAGGGGATTATGTTAATGCAAAAAAAACACCTTGAAAACGGCCAAACCGTTCCTGACCTCATCGAGGAAGTGGTGTTAATCAAAGCCCAAGCGGGCGATGAAATCAGAATCACCCCGGAGTGGGGCCATTCCTGGTCTAACATCGGCGATCTACCACTAATCACCTTTGACAACTGGAAATACGGCCACTCTCCGACAGACTACGAACTAATCGAAAAACTCCACGGCATGGCCTATTATCTGGTCGACCAAAACGGCCAACCCACCCCCATCCCCAACCCCAACTACCACAACCTCCCCACGCCCCAATGGCTCTCCGCCTCGCAATTCGCCGAGAAATATCCCTAGCACTCTCCGTCATCCTGGTAAGTTTACGCATCCAGGATCAGATTCTGGAGTTGCCAGCTCCCCAGAATGACAAGTTAGGTTTCAGAAGAATTAACACCGAAGTCAGATTTTTTAAAAAGCGTTCACGCCGGTTTTGCTGTGTCATTCCTGTTTTCCCGCTGTCATTCCCGCGTAGGCGGGAATCTACTCTGGTTTGTCCCACGCTCACTCATGATCCGTCACTATCATCTCTGATTGCCTATTTCCGAATCTCAATGAGTCTTCACTGCGTTCGCCTCTTGCTTCGCAATTGACTCCTCAGTGTTTTTTGAGAGTACACAACTTCGGTATTAATTCTTGGTTTCTTAAACAATCTAGCGATGAGTCTGGGCTTATAAAAAATGTTGAGAGCTAATCTGAGAATCCACGTTAAATGATACAGGTAATATCCGGTGATTAGCGATCACAAACGAGCGAGTGGAAGGCGAGTGGTTTTTTGAAGACCTGACGAGTCGATAGAGTCTCTCTTGAATGCGTTTATCAGTTGCAAATCTTTGGCTTATTTGCGACCATATTAACTAATGAGTCTTACTCCCGAAACCGCCGATCCGGTTATTACGACTGAACTGTTACGATTACTCATCATCGGTGCAGGTTTTTTTATAGTTGGCGTCATCATCGCTCTTGTCATCGCCAAGCAGGCTGTTATCGCGCTCATTAAAAATAATACCACCGCCATTGTTGTCCTCTTAGTTCTATCTCTGATTACACCTCTAACCATTAATCAAGCCCTCAACCCCACCA
Organism: uncultured Gammaproteobacteria bacterium; assembly: GCA_964640215.1. GTDB lineage: Bacteria > Patescibacteriota > Microgenomatia > Daviesbacterales > UBA10151 > CAZXEW01. Next base: position 8,575 of record CAZXEW010000068.1, on the reverse strand, counting down.
GTTTCAACTCAAAAGCCTCGACAGCTGTTCAGATCCAAGGCATTACCCAAACCCATCTCGATCCAACCACTGTTTCAGTCCATTTCCAAACCTCCGAACCAGCCCTGGTCTATCTTGAATACACCGATGCCGACAATATAAATCCGTCAATCATCTCCCCGGCCGATAACGTCAGCCAAAAAACCTTTGACCATCAATTTGTCATCAACAACGTTTCGCTAAGGGGCGGCACCATCACCTTCGTCGTCAACGGCCAAAGATACCTCCTGGAAACCAAACCCTACCAAATATTACCTTAACTAAACCCAGCAGACACTAAACACCAAAAAGAGCAAAATCCTTACTGCAACTTCGAAAAAGCCGTCCACTTTTAGTGGGCGGATAAATCGAAGCTATAATATGTACATTGGCAGGAAGCCGAGGAACGAGAGTCCTCGGTCCTCACTTCATTACTTAGGAATAACGGATATAATTTGAATCTTACCAAAAAACTTTAGATTTAGAAGCTGCTTGTCGTTTGTTAGAAACAGGTCGCATTCAGCCTCTGCTGCACTGTGGAGTTGGACGTTATCTTCAAGATCGGCAGTAGGATTAGTTAAGGCTCTTTCTAATATCCTTTCAGAAAAATCTACCAACTGAAATTTCTCTTTTTGCGATAACACTTTTTTATCAGGTATTTTAATTTTATACAGGTAGCAGTAAATATGAAATGACAGGGTGGAAATATAAACAATATGACCAACTAGCCAATCAAGGATCTGTTTTTCAGGATTTCTGGAGATGGCATCGATGAAATAATTAGTATCAAGAAAGATCCTGGCCATATTTTTCACTCAGATGCTTCCTATATATTTTTGCTCGTTGTTTATAAGAAATTTTTGGCAAGTTGAGCTCAAAAGCTAGCTTTTTGAGTTTTTGTATATCAGCTTTTGTCAGAGCCTTTACCTCATGTTTTGGCTTAATTTCACCAATGATTTTAGACCGGTGTACCAAAGAAACCACTTCCCCTTTAGAGAGGGAATTAACCAGCTCTGAGGATTTAGTTCTTAAATCAGTAGTCGTAATATATTGCATATGTACATTTAAATATACACTTAAATTTACAATGTGTCAAGTCTTTCTGTGCGATCGTTAGATAAACGATAAGCCTACTCAACAGGCCTGCCACGACCCAATACTTGTGCCGGTTCCCATAGTTTATCAAATGGTTTGTGTAGAATGGTCATCTGCTTTAGTCCTCCCGTTCAAATGGTAGTACGCCTTAGCGCTATCGATTGTTTGAGGGTACAAATTTTGATAATTCGACCCTACAAAACTGCGTTCCATATCCGCCGTCCTGCCAATTATACCTTTCCAAACCCGCTCCCCGGAGGCACCATTACTAGACAAAAAATCTAAAACATATCCGCGGTATTGATCTAGGTTTCGGCCAATCGCAAGATGAAATAGTGAAGAAATACGTAAATCGCCAAAACGAAAATTGGGGCGGGGATTATTTTTTGTCCACTCCCAATAGTTATTGAAGTCAGTCTTATTTACTTCGACCAACTGTTTCTCCCAATCCACTAGTTTAAGTTCTTGTTTAACAGCCATACTCAGATCTTGATTGATTACTTCTTGACTGAGAACCCGGACGCGAATGTCTTTCATATCATCAGGGGCTAAGCCAGTCTTCTCTAATGCCGATACAAACCCAGGTCTATAACGTTTTCTAGCAATTAAATCTTCAACCCTGGGTGCTTGAATAGGAGCTGGGTTTTCGGTGTCAATTTGTTGCCTTTGCGCCTGCTCTTCTCTAACAACCGTCTTTGCTTCTTCCTCCGCCAAACGATAATCTTCTGATGTAAAGTGTTGCTTGGCGGCATCTAAATCGACAAAAATATAAGCGTCAACATCACTCCCCTCATGAGCTGTATCTTTAACCATAGAGCCGTATAGAGTAGCACCGACAATCTCAGGAAAGTGAGCCCTTGCTTCAGTCAATGCTTGTCGAAAAGCTGCTAATCTGGCTTTAGGTTGTTGCTCACTAGTAACAATAAAACGCTTGGAATCAAGCCCCATCGCTGAACTTCCATTTTCAACCCCGTCCATAATCTCAGTATTTCAGAAAAATATAGAGTTTGCTAAGATAAACCTTACTGGCAGGGGTGGAAGGACTTGAACCTTCAGTCGCGGATTTGGAGTCCGCTGGTTTACCATTAACCGACACCCCTTTGTACTCTTGAATTGTAATTTGCGCTCATCTCATTTGCAACTTCCTCACTCTATACCCCTTCATCCTCTTTGTGTACAAATCACGGCTCGAGCAGTAAAATGTACACCTGCCAACTTAGAACACTTAGTAATGGAAAAGTTGACAGCACGAAATACTCTTAAACTTTTAGCCATTACGGGCGTAGTTATATCCAGCCTGGCTTTACCTAATGTTGCTGTAGCTTATGGAGCCTTAGCTAAGCAATGGAAACAATATAGAAAAGGGGATGTAGGCCGAATAGTTAAACGCTTTCAAAAACAACAACTTATCATAACCCGAGAACAGGGTGATCAGACAATCCTAGAGTTAACCGATAAAGGTAGGAACAAGCTACTCAAATACGACTTCGACGAACTAAAACCTCCTATAAAAAGGGATGGCCATTTTCGACTAGTAATCTTCGATATTCCAAACACTCAAAAAATCGCTCGCGATATTTTTCGCTTGAAATTAAAAGAATTAAAATTCATCAAGCTCCAAGAAAGCGTATTTATCAGTGCCTACAAATGTCGAGAACAAGTTGAGCTATTAGCCCATTGCCTAAACATCTTCGAGTATGTAATATTAATCGAAATAAACAAAATTGAGCTTGGTCCAAGCCTTACCTTTCAGCCCGTGTACAAAAATCTGCTCGAGCAGTAATTTGTACACGCTGATTTCTAGAATGATTTTGGAAATGATTTTGGATTAGATTGGGTAAGAAATTTAGATATCAACCAATTATTCTGGGAAGTGTAGGTTAAAAAATTAATGCAGCTTTTTGAACTCTTCGTGGAGGGTGGATTTGCGGCAGTGTTTGCAGTATTTTTGGAGTGACAATTTCTCCTTGGTGTTTGCCACGTTTTTTTCAGTCACATAGTTATGCGACTTGCATTCATGACACTCTAAACCAAATATTTGCCGATTATCTTTTTTAGCCATTTTATAATTTACCTTACCGGCTAAAAAAGAGAGCTGTGCTCATGTTTTTTAGCCATGCGGGTATTGTAACCGATCAGCCTCAAGCTTTGCAACCGGGGCCAAAAGTTATATTATTAAACCATGATTCGCTGGGCTCTGCTCACCTTAGCTGTGGTGGTTGTTATCTTTTTTATTGTCCTGCGCTTCGTTTTTGTCAATAAAAACTCTCAACAATCCGATCTCGGTCCATCTCCTCAAGAAGTCCCTCTTAGCACCCAAAGCGGTCAACTCACCAAACAGGTCAACGATGTTTTAAATAAATCCAAAACACCCCTCGGAGCAGATAGCGCCGCGGCTACCCCAAACCCTCAACAATACACCGCCCTTGACGCCCGAATAAAAGTCCTCGAAACTGCCATCGCTGATTTGCGCAGCCAAATGCGAGTCATTGGTCAAAACGTCCCAGCCGGCACGACATCCACAGCTAGTCTCTCGAAAGCACCGATTTATCTGCCAATTGGAGCCGGTGGCGCCTCTACATCGCCGACTTACATCGACGTTTATGGAGTCGAAATAACCATTAATCCTGCCAACTACCCCGGTTACACCAGCGTCACTCTTGAATCCAGCCTCCGAATCTCCGTCCAGGGACAAACCGCCTACGCCAGATTATTAAATGTCACTGACAATGGGGTTGTAGCCAACTCGGAGATCACCACTCAAAGTTATCAAAACCCCGCTATCGTTAACTCACCCAATTTTCAATTAGCGAGTGGCAGTAAAACGTACCGTTTACAACTCAAATCCTCAGGCAACGAAGCCAGCAGTCAGTTTGCCCGCCTCCGAATCAACTTCTAGCCCGTTTGGAAATGAAGAAAAAGTATCCAACAATGGCAAATGTCACCACCGGGGAGAGCCAACTTGGGATATGCGCCCCGAAACTATCCAAAATCATGATCGTGCCCAGAGTCAAAATCGAGTACATCGCCCCGTTCTTGATGAAAATATAGTTCTTGATTCGATCGATATTTCCCAAAGTTAATTGCCTGACCACTATGGCCCCGATACCATTACCAACTAAAATCAACGGCACCGACATTGTAAAAGCGAACGCCCCCAGCACCCCGTCGATCGAGAACGTCGCATCGATCACCTCCAAATAAAGAATTTTACTAATATCACTCATCTTTGAGTTCATCAACTTCTTCTCGCTGGCCTCGGCATTTTGCCTAAACCCATGGGTGATAAAAAAAGCCGTTGAACCGATTACCGCACCAAAGGCCATAAACGGATCCATTTTCAAGGCCAACCAAACTATAAAACTAAGCAGTACCGACACGACTGCATAAAACCAGACTCCTTGAGCTAAGAAAAACCGCTCACCCTTGATCCCGAAATTTTTCGGCTCTAAAAATAACCAGTGGAAAAACAGAAATACCAAAAAACCCCGCCCCCGATCAGTAGAATAGGTGCCGAGCGGTCAATCGATTCATGGATCCGCGGATCATTGCTGAATGTGGCAGTCAAAGCTCCGATCGGGCCCAAAGCCGGGTTTGTTGCCCAAATTATCGCCCAAGGCAAGGTACCCCGGACCAAGAAGACTGATGATAACAGCCCCCAAAACAGAAACCATTTTCTAGCCTTTTGCTGCATCGTTGACAGCACTTCGGCATTAATAATCGCGTTATCAATACTGCTGACCGTCTCAAACAACACCAAACCGGCAATGATTAACCCGATCGAAAACAGATCCATAGTCAAAGTTTATCACACGAGGCAACTTTCTAAATTCAAAGATTGACAAATCGCCCCACTCCCCCTACACTCACACATGTTTTCTTCTGCCCTTTTTCTGCCTAAGAATTCTTTAGTATCTGCCCTCCAAACAAATGCCAAGACCAACAAGCCTGACTAGTCGAATAGCAATTTTACGATCAAGAATCAGCCAACTTTCTCAAAGTCCAGCCAGATTCACTCGCACCCGTCCTTTAACCAGCTTCATAGTTGCCCTACTTCTCTTACTAGGTTTGATCGCAGCCGGTAACTTTTTATTTAAACCGGCTATTCAAGAAACCCCCAAAAATACCGCCCCCAAAACAGTTGAAGTCTATAACATCGGCACCGCCCCGAAATTAACACTTCAGGCTCAGGTTCAAAAAAGCGGTGTAGTCACTATACTCGCCCAGACTCCAGGTATTGTCCAAAAATTAGCAGTCAAAGAAGGGGACGCTGTCAAACGCGGAGTCGTCTTGGTCAGCCTGTCGACCAATTATCAAGGCGGCAACGCCATGTCCCTCTCCCGCGCCATCGCCCAAAAACAAAACCAGCTCACCAAAGACACCTATCAAAATCAAAAAGACATCATCACCAAAGTACGCGATAGCATAAATGCTACCTCCGACAACACGCAGAAATTGCGCCAAATCGCCGCCGACTCCAACCAAGATACCATCGACACCATTAATCTCGATCAAAATATTCTTGACCAACTGCGCAAGAACCGCCAGGATCTAGAAAACGCCTCCTCGCCCGACCAACAGGCCATACTTCAAGCCAAGCAGCTTGAAAGCCAGTATGCCGGGATTCTGATCCAACTGCGTAGCGCCCAGCGAAGTCTCGACCTCCAGGCCGGCCCAGATAAACCGCCTACCCGGCTGGCCAATCTCCAAAAAGAGATCACTCTCAAACAACTCGACATCCAGGAAAAAACTCTTGATATCTCAAAAGAGATCAACCAACTCCAGCTCAATTTAGCCCTTGTTAACGAAGCGTTGATGTTTCCCGCTTCCCCCAGCCTGGGCACGGTTCAAAAAGTTTATGTCCGGGTTGGCCAACAGGTCAATCCCGGCACGCCTTTAGTCCAGGTTTCAGCCCCGGATGGCCAAATCAGCCTGACCGCTAAAGTCCCCGACTACATTGCCCGCTCAGTTTCCGGGCTCGAACCGACTATCCTGATGCTTGATACTGGTCAAGTTGAGGTCCGACCTAGTTTCGTCTCGACCGAAGCCACCGACGGAGGTCTGTATTCCATCAGCTACGATTTAGCAAACGACTATCAAGATCGTCTGACAGACAAAAGTTTTGTCAGTTTACAAGTTCCTGTCGGCCAGATCGATACCGGTTCAGCCATTCCCTTTGTACCACTAGACAGTGTTTTCCAAACCTCAGACGAGACCTACGTCTTTGTCATCGACGGAAGTAATGCTGCCAGCCGTAAAATCAGCCTCGGCAATGTCTTGGGACGCTTTGTCGAGGTCAAAGACGGACTTAAGTCCGGTGACCAAGTCATTTTAAACCGAAACGTTATCACCGGTGACGCAGTTACAAGTGCTAAATAGAAAATGAATGGAACAACAAACTACTTATCTAAAAAATCTTAAATTTGACCCGAAGCTGGCTGGGACATATATTTATAGTTATCTAACTAACACCCGGTTGGTTTTATTGATCATTTTTCTGATCATCACACTCGGTGTGTTCAGCTTTATCCAGCTGCCAAGAGATCTCAATCCGCAAATTAATATCCCCATTGTCCTAGTCCAGACTGTCCTGCCCGGCGCCGGACCCAAAGATGTCGAAACTTTGGTCACAATCCCGATTGAAGACGCCCTCAGAGGAATCCAAAAAGTCAAAACCGTCACTTCGAGCTCGATGGATTCGGTTTCAATCACATCCATTGAGTTTCAGTCCGGGGTTGATCCGGATAAGGCGCAAACCGATACCCAATCCGCGGTTGATACGGTCACAACTTTACCAAAAGATGCCCAAACTCCCAAAATCCAAAAACTCGATTTTACCAACCAACCAGTCTGGCAATTCTCAGTCACAGGTGATGATCTGCCCTCTCTGACGCGCTTTTCCCGAACCCTGAGAGATCAGCTCAAAGATCTCTCTTCTGTTGACCGTGTCGATATTAGTGGATTAGAAGAGCAGGAAATCCAACTGGCCATCAAACCCGACGCTATCTCAACTTACTCGATCAACCCTCAACAGCTCTCCGGCCTCATCTCAACTGCCCTCAACTCTTTTCCAGCCGGCATCATCCGCACCGAGAACAGCAACTTTGCCCTGACTGTCGACCCGGCCGTTGTCAAAATCGACGATATCCGCAACCTCAAAGTCAGCCTCAATGAAAACATCGTCGCCCTTTCCGATATCGCTACCATCTCACAGCGCGCCAAGCCTGATCAAAACCAATCTTATTCAATTACCCCAAACGCCCCGATCCGCCGCTCGATTGCCTTTAATGTCTTTCGCGTCACTACCATCCCCATCGAACAATCAGTCCGCGATAGTGAAAAAGTTGTCGAAGATCTCCAAAACCAGTATCAGCACCGCTTTGCCATCCACACTTTGATTAATACCGCCGACAGCATCAGGGATCAGTTCAACGAACTCCAGCGGGACTTTATTATCACCGTTGGCCTGGTGGTCCTGGTGCTGCTCATTTTTCTGGGCTACCGTCAGGCTCTGGTGGCTGCTGCTGCCACTCCGCTAACTTTTTTCATCAGTTTCACAGTTATGAATTTGACCGGCATCTCCCTCAGTTTCATCTCCTTTTTTGCCCTACTGCTGTCTCTGGGATTATTAGTTGATGACACAATTGTGGTCATCTCCGCCATGAGTATGTATTATCGCACTGGCAAATTTACGCCGGTTCAGACCGCCTTACTGGTCTGGCGGGATTTTCTGGTCGCCATTTTTACAACTACCATTACCACCGTCTGGGCCTTCTTCCCGCTGCTTCTATCAACCGGCATCATTGGCGAATTTATCAAACCCATCCCGATCGTCGTTTCAACCACACTGCTTGCTTCCTTTGGTATTGCCATGTTCGTGACATTGCCCTGTATTATCATACTTCTTCGGCCCAACATTCCCAGTCGGGTCAATTGGGCATTTAAAATTTTACTGTTGGTGGCCATCGTCGCCGGTTTCGTGGCTATTATCCCTAAAAATAATAATATCTTCCTGCTTCAAATTTTCAGCTTACTGATTTTTATTTTTGTGATCGTTCAAGTCAGATCTGTCCTAAGTCAAAGACTTAAAAATCTCTATAAAAAAACTCAACCTAGGGCAACCGTCGGTAAGCCCAACATTTGGTGGAATCGTTTTAACAACGGTTTTATTAGTTTCCGCGATTTGGATATCCGTTACAAATCAACCATTGAAAATATTATTAGCTCTTCTTCTGGCCGCCGTAAAACCATTTTAATGGTCATTATTTTCTTTATCTTCGCCTTTGCACTTATTCCCCTTGGTTTAGTTCAGAATGAATTTTTCCCAAAAGAAAACTCTAATTATATATTTCTTAGCCTGGAATTACCCGCCGGCACCAACATTGATAAAACCCGCACTGAAGCCATAGCCATCCTTCAAAAACTCCAAAACACCTCCGGTCTTGATTTTGCCAACCTTGAT
>CAZXEW010000067.1:0-15012 GCA_964640215.1 uncultured Gammaproteobacteria bacterium | reverse complement strand
AGGGATGAAGGGAAGGACAAGAGGGATGAAGGGAATGACAAGAGGGATGAAGGGAATGACAAGAGGGATGAAGGGAATGACAAGAGGGATGAAGGGAATGATGTGGCGAGAGGGAATGATAGTCCGATACTGAGGGTGGCGAGGGAGATCAAGCAGCGGATTAAACAAGAAATTGGGGAATGGTTGACGGTGTCGATTGGAATTGCGCCAAATCGCTATTTGGCCAAAATCGGAGCACTTTTGCATAAGCCGGATGGCTTGGACGAGATTAATAAAGAAAATTATTTGGAAATTTATGCCAGCTTAGAGTTGGTGGATTTATGTGGAATTAAAGAGCGCAACGCCAGAAGGTTGAATCGGATGGGAATTTATTCGGTTTTGGATTTTTACCAAGCCCCTGTTTGGAAGTTGAAGGCGGCGTTTGAATCAGTGGTTGGATATGATTGGTATATGCGACTTCGAGGTTTCGAAGTCGATGATGTTGAGTTTAAGCGGCGCTCATACGGCAATTCGTTTGCCCTGCCGCCACGGGTGGCGGAGTTTAAGAATGCCGTGCCCGTATTGCAAAAATTAGTTGAAAAGATGGGAGCGAGGTTGCGGAAGGCCGGTTTTAAAGCACTGGGTATACACTTGGCAGTCCAATTTAGAGATGGAAATTATTGGCATCATGGTCGGAAATTAAATAAAGAGTTATTTGATTCCCGGGAGATTTACAAAGAAGCTTATCAACTGCTTTTGGAGTGCCCTAAGAATGGATTAATCCGTAATTTGGCAGTGTCCTGTTTTAACCTGATTGATGATGATAAGTGTCAGCTAGAGTTGTTTAAAGATATAATTCGCCAAGAAAAATTGATTAAAGCGCTAGATGTGGTAAACGAGCGTTGGGGCAGTTTTGTGATTACACCGGCTGCCATGATGGGAACTTCTGATTTAGTTCATGATCGGATCGCTTTTGGAAATGTGAAGGAGCTGGAGGAATTTACGAGACAAGCTTAAAAAGTAGTTAGGATTTACGGGTAGATTGAAGCCACGCCGGTGAGGTCGCCTGTGGTTAGTGTGTTTTTCTTGATCTCCCCCTTTGAACCGTAGCCGAACATGGTGTTGTCTTGATAATTTGAGGTGTAGTGATCATCAAGTCCCATCCAGTGGCCAGTTTCATGGATTAAGATATTTTGAGCATCATATGATACTGTGTTGGCGCAAGCTGGAGTTTGTGACCAAGACCAAGGTACCCGATTGTTAAAGATGGTGTCAACTTCAGCTACCTGACCACTGGCAGTGTAATACCAAGTATAAGTGATAGCCAAAGCGTTTGAAGAAGTTCTACCCCAAGCGATAATGTTTTGGGCATCGAATCTTGATCTATTAATGAATGTATCCGCTCCTCTAGCAAAGCTGATTTTATTTAAGCTGGCAGCGGTCCACGGGGAGAAAGAGTTGGTGGCGATAGTCGGTAAGTTAGATGAGCCAACTGATGAAGGGACGCTACTACGGTTGAGTCTGTAAGTGACATTTGAGGGTAGGTGCCAACCCGTTGCACCAGTGACAGCGCTAGAATCTGGATCAGTTAAGTCACAAACAAGGGCGTTATTAGCAAAGCGATCTAATTTTTCTTTTTGACGGTGAATGTGGACACGAACTTTAAGTTCAGGATGGCGTGGGACGTCGAATGTACCTTCACTTTCAGGAGGGGTTAGGTCTGTTGATAAACTAAGTTCCTGAGCGAAGGCAGGGTTTGGTAGAAGTAAAATAGTTAAGACAAGAAATTGAAGTATTATGGCAATTTTCACTAGTAAAAATATACACAACATAAACCTATAAGTCAATAGCTGAAACTAGTATCGTTTGAAAAAAATCAGGCCAGAGATTGTTTAGTCTTTCCACCCGTGGGGGTGGGATTTATACCAGGTGATGAGGGAGTTGATAGAGTCGGCGATGGTGTGGGTGGGTTGCCAATCGAGAACCGCTTGGGCTTTTTTGATATCGGCAATGGCGGAGGCGTATTCACCCGCTCTAGGCTCGGATTTTTTCATGTCAATTTTAGTCCCGGTGATCTCTTCGACTTTTTTGACGATTTCCAGAACTGAGTTGCCGGTACCGGTACCGAGGTTGATGATTTGGCTGGTCCCTCCTTTGTCAAGATAATCTATAGCCGCCAAGTGGGCCAGATTTAGGTCAACGACGTTAACATAGTCACGGATTGGGGTTTTATCTGGGGTGTCGACAGTACCACAAGTTAGAGAAAAAAGTTCGATACCCAGGGCGCCGCGGAGCGCGTTTTGAACCAAATGGACAGATGGCGTTTTGGCGTCACCAATAGTGCCATCATCAGAGGCCCCGCAGACATTGAAATAGCGCAAAATGACATAGTTTAAGCCAAGTTGCTTGGAATACCATTCCAGAATTTGCTCTATCATCCGTTTGGATGCGCCATAAGGGTTAGTGGGCTTGGTGGGGTGTTTTTCGTCAATTGGGACGTATTCGGCCTCACCATAAACAGCACAGGTGGAGGAGAAGATAATATTATTGATATCGTTTTTAAGAAGTGAAGTTAATAGATTATCTGTCCCGAAGGTATTGTTGTTGAAATATTTGTGGGGATTTTTCATAGATTCGTCAACTGATAAACATCCGGCGTAGTGTAGAACAGCCTCGATGCGGGGTTCTTTTTTGAAGATTTCTGACAGATCGTCGCGGAGATCAGCCTGATAAAAACGAAACTTATCTTGGCCGTATTTTTTTTGGAGAAAATCTAGAGCCTCCTGATGGCCGGTGGTTAAGTTGTCGATGGCTACTACCTCGAAGCCTTTACTTAAAAGCAAGTCGGCCGAAACTGAGCCGATATAGCCGGCCGCGCCGGTGACTAAAATCTTTTGTGGTTTGCCCATTTACTTATTAAAATTACACTGTTTGGGTTACTTTATCAAGCAAGCCCAACTATAGGTTATAGGGTCGGACCCTGTAACCTATAGTTGATATATTTAGGCATAAATAGTATAATTAATCCTTATGTTGTGCACTGAATTAACCTCCGCATATATTTTGGAGGTTAAAGCCTATCAGGCTGCTTTAGAGGTATCCAGGGGTGGTGTTTCATTCACGCGTTCGGTTTATAATCGAACCGATCGCTTTACTAAACGAGTTTTTGATCAATTCCTGACTGTAGCTAATAATGTTGCCAAAGCTAGCCTGAGAGCGACAAAAGAAACAGCCCATTTGGCAGGCTACGTCTTAACTCGAAATCCCGGTGAATATGTTAAAAAAAAACTCATTGGATTTGCGGTTGATAATCCGCTGAGTCATGCTTTGGTAGAATTACCCATTTCTGAGGGTATTTTAAGATCGGATCGGGCAACCGAATTTGTGATGGGTAGCTACAAGGAGAGATTAGAAGCTCAAGCTAAAGGGGTTCATTTTGGATGCTGCTGTTTAGGCTGTGTTGGAGAGTTAGGTATGTTGACTATGGATACAGCTGGTAATGTAGTGTTGGCATTGGTATTTCCGCCATCGCTGATAATCACGAGCTGGCTTGGTGTTGGTGATATCGTGTCGATTTTCGAGGGGCGGATTGGCCGAACAACTGATGGTCGGGCGTTAGATACTTATGCCCGGAGACTAAGATATATCCTGGCAGTTAGTCCGTTTGTGCCTTCGCGGATGGTTTTACCATTGATTGAAAAAGGGCGAGAAAGTATTGAAAATAGCGTGGCTAAAAAAGTAAGTCGAAGATTGCCGCCAACAAATTAGTCTTTGATCAACGTATATCCAAGTTTTTTGTAGCTTTCAATGATCAGGTTTTGGCTGGTAATAAGTGGGTGTTTGCGGAGGCGGTATAAAAGAGAACTCAGAGCCCAATCGGAAGCGGAGTCGGGGTTTTCGCTCCAGACCTCTTCAAAAATTTGCTCTTGGGTAACCAGCTTTCCTAACTTAGCCTTAAGCAATCGGTATAATTTCAATTCTTTGGCCGACATTTTGGAGGAGGTGTTGTTGCGGATATATTCAGTAAAAATCGGTGTAAATAGCTCAGGTTGGCCGCTTGTTTGTTTGACTAGGCCGACTCCAAGGAGGTAGGGATCAATGGCCTCGGTATTTTTACCCAAAGCGATTTTTTTGACCTGCTTTTTTTGGTGATAGCTTAAGTAATCGTAGATCTCTTTGAGTTGGTATTTAACAAAATGATCGATAAAAGGAGGCTCAAGGCGCTCGGATTTGAGGAAGAGCTGGAGGAGTTGATAGTGGCCGCCGCACAGATCCAAAGCCTGGTCGATGAAAGCATCAGTGTGGATGGTGGCGTTGTTGCTGATGGTCAGGAGCTGGGTAAGGTCGGATTTGGTGTAAGGCTTAAGGTAAACGGTTTTGGAAAAGAGATTTCGTTTGTCAGCGGTGATATTGCTTGGCAAAATCTCGATGTAAGGTTTGTTGGCGGTGAAAATGAAAACGATTTTTTCGATATTGACGTTTCGTAGGCTCATTAGATCGCCTAAGAGCTGATTGCTGAAGTAGTTTTTGAGATGGTCGAAGCGATTGAGGATTAAAACGACGCGCTGATGGGTTTCGGTAAGATTTGCTAGCTGTTTTCGGCATTGCTCGAGGACAGCTTGTTCGTTGTCCGGGATTTTAGTTCCGCCGAGTTCTTTGAGCAGCAGCTGATAATAACCGAGCGTGGTGATATTGGCTAGTTGATAGGTGTCGATGTAGACAAAATGGGCGAAAGTTTGGAGAGATAAATATCTTAAAAAGATAGAACCGCCGACACCTGGCATACCGCTCAGAGTGAACGAGCTCGAACCCCCGATTAATTTTTCTATAGGCTGGGTTTGGCTCTCTGCAAAGGGCGGATTTAATTTTGATTCGACAAATTGGCTATTCATAAGGCTAATCCTGACAAGATTATGACAAGTATATATCAAGCACGACCAAAATGCAAGTCCTATAATTTTAGATATGCTTACAGAGAGAGTAGTTGAAATTAGACAAAATGTGCCATCTTTCGTAGCCTGGTTGATCGGGAAGGGTTCGCAAAGATTTGCTGGGACAAAGCCAGAATTATCAGTACAAAGTTTATCTCACTCTGCTGAGGTGTCAAAAGCTTCGGCAGATACTAATAGTCAAGAGTCTGGTGTAAAAAGTCTTGAAGCTCGTATGCAGGATGCCATAAAATTTCGACCTGATAGGGTTCCATGTGGTCGACAAATCTTGCGGATGAATGGTCAAGCTGTTTGTGTCGCATGTGACGTGTCGCATTATATTAATATCTAAAATTAGAGTTATTCTTCGAGCGAGGAACGAGTCGAGAAGTTACCTTAATATATGCGGTAAGAATATGATGATGCCAATCGCCACGGCAGTTATCGAGGCGATTAGGACAGCTCCAGCAGCGACGTCTTTGGCTTTTTTGGCTGAGGGGTGAATGCCATCAACAAAGGAATCGACAATCTCTTCGATAGCGGTGTTAACCAGCTCGAGGCTAATCACAAATCCGATAGTCAAAATCAAAACCAGCCACTGGGTGACACTAATTTCAAAATATATCCCGGCCAACATTACTGCTGCCCCGATCAAAAAATGGATCTTGATATTAGGCTGATCCTTGAGCCCGGTCCAAATCCCGGCAAAGGCATACCCAAACGACTTGACTCTTTTGCGAACCATAAAATTAGTATATCGGGTTATACGGTTGATCGCAATTAGAGTTAAATATGACTGGTGTAGTTTGCAACTTATGAGCCTAGCTGCGCTAGTCTCTGATCTGCAAGCTTTGAATAGAAAAGGTTAAGCTGCTTGCAGATTATAGGCCTTTATGAGAGAATACGTAGGTAAGTTAATGTGCTCATATGGCTGAATATAAATATTATAGTGATGGAAAGAGGTTAACCGTTTTTGAGAACAGTCGAGATAAAATTTTCAGGGGAAGTTTAGTAATAACTGATCGAGTTGTGACTAGCCCTGTTAAAGTAGAAGTGAAATCGAGCTCTAGTGATCAGGTCGTCCAATCTAGAATAGTGAGTGTTTCCAAACCAAAAAAGAAGAAGCTAACCCCTTTCGAGCTGCATTTGCATCGTCAGGAAGAGGTTAATCTACTATTACCAAGTTCAGTTCCGGTAGTAGAGGAGCTGGTTGTTGAAGTTGATCGAAGTTCCAATCTGTCTAAGGCGGGGGTTGGGTTAGTAAAGAATTGGTGGCATTTCTTCAGATTTATCAATGAAGTAATTAATTTGATGGCTGGATTGCCGACCAGATTTACAGGTCAGTTGTCGAAAAAAATCGTCAGTTTGGGGGCAGTGGTTTGTTTAGTGATTGCGCTGGTGGGTTATATTTATGCAGTTTTACCGGTGGTGGCTGCGGAAATAAGCACCAAAATTGTTAACTCTTCATCAGTAAACATGGGTAATCGTGTGTCGGTTGCTATGGCCTCGCCGAGCGTCAATTTGCCTCCATCAGCTACCCCAAACCCGACACCTGCTCCAGTGGATTTGCAAGATTTTTCAATTTATATCCCGAAGATCAATTTGTCGTCCAAGATCATTGCCAATGTTGATCCAAATTCGCCGGAAGCATATAAAGTAGAGTTGCAAAACGGGGTTGCTCATGCCAAAGGCTCATATTTGCCCGGTGAGGGAGGAAGTGTATTCTTGTTTGCACATTCGACAGATACGATAGCTAATATATTAAGATATAGTGCGAAATTTTTTGCGGTCAAGGATTTAGGTGTTGGAGATGAAATTTTGATTGAGTTTAATCATAATCAATATAAATATGTTATTAATGCCAGGAAAATAATTAATCCGAGCGACTTAGATTCAATACGAGGCTTGAATTCTGATCTGATATTATCGACTTGTTACCCTCCTGGAACTAGTTTGCAGCGGCTAATTATCTTTGCTGAAATTTTGACTTGACATAATTTTTTTAATATGTTACCTTATAGTCTAGACTCTTGGCTGCCACGTAATGATCTTCACGGTGATTTATGAGAGTACAATTTTATAATATTATATACAGGGTTGCCATTTAATTTTTAATTAGTATATCCGATAATAAAATATAACTGAAAAATGACTAAAGTTTTGAGTATCTTGAATAGTTTGGTGGTCGCCTCATTGTTGGGCTTGAATTTTAGCCTATTTACACCAAAGGTTGTGTTGGCTCAGTATCAACCAGTTGTTCCACAGCCTTCAGTCATCATTGCGATATCTAAAGAAGTTAAAAATCCGGCAACCGGAAATTTTGTTAAAAATTTGAGCTCTCGGGATTTTGCGTTTTTACCCCTCCAAACCGTTGAATTTAGAATAACAGTTCGTAATAACGGCCAAACAGGTTTGACTAATATCCAAATCAAAGACCAGCTTCCCGAATTCGTTGAATTTGTGTCTGGACCTGGTAATTTTGATGCAGGTTCGCGGAGTGTTAACTTTACAGTTGACAGTTTGAACCCAGGTGAGTCAAAATCTTTCTCGGTGATAGCCAAAGTTTTACCTCAAGACAAGGGTGGCAATGTTCCGAATGCTTGTTTGACAAACTTTGCTCAAGCGACTGTGGGCGGAATGAATGTGTCGGATACGGCGGTCTTTTGTATTGGGAGTAAAGTATTAGGAAATGTGTCAGAGTTGCCCGTGACTGGTCCTGAGAGTACATTGTTTGTGTTATGGGAAGCTACGGCTTTTTTAATCTTGGCACTTTTGCTGTCTAATAAAATTTTCAGCAAGAGATAAGTAAATTTTAAAACCGGGAGGTGAATTATGGAAATACAAGAAAATAGTTTAGATAATATTAGAAGTAGAAGAGAGATGTTGCAACGAATGGCTGGATTGGGTCTGAAAGTCGTAGCTCCGTCTTTGCCTTTTGCATTGAGATGGGTTATTGATCCAGAATCGGTAAAAGCCCAGTCTTTGGGTATGAAGTCGGTGACTTTGCAAGGAGAAGATGGTGGGGATGTAAGTTACCTGGTCCCAAGTGGATTCATACCTGATGGTGGATTGAAGGCTAATTCTCAATTGAAGCTTGAGTCATTACAGGCGAGTGATTTAACTACATATGTAGATTTTCAAAAGAGTTTGAATAATCCTGCTGATCCTTTGGCAGGGTTTTACTATGCTTTAAATGATGAGTCGGATAACGTGGATTTTCGAAGACAGACTCAGTATCCAGCTTGGGCATGGACTGCGATTACCGCGCTAAGAGTGGTCAAACCTAAGACAGGTGAAATGGTCGGTGGAGATCACATGGGAGTTTTGTTCTTGTACATAAACAGAGGAGATAATGTCGAAAAAGATATTACTTTGGTTGAAAGTGGTGCTATTATGACTGGACCCCTGTGGGATGCTGATGATCCACAAAAGTTATTGAGAGCAATTAGAGGTTTGTCCGCGCATCATGCTGGTAGAATGTTAGAGTTAAATCCAGACAATGGTTTTCGGGGAAATTGCGACGATGCAAGACGGAATTGCGATACCATGCTTCGAGTAGTTGTTGATCGAGTACAATGGGGTTTAAATCCGGAAGGATCTAGACGATTTTATGATCGTTTAGTAGGAGCGGATTATGTGACTGCAGCGGGATCGATCCGTTAATTTATTGAAAGAGGTGGGGTGAAATTCCCTGCCTCTTTCAAGTGTGAGAAAGAGAAAATAAAATGAATAAAAATATATTGCCGGAAATAACTGGCCGAGTGAGACAAAAAATTGAATATGGATACAGGGCTGTCAAAAAAACGGTGGGGACGCCTTTGGCTTCATGGACTCTGGCTCTACTGGCGATGGGTGGCGCTGGGGCTATGTTGAACAGCGAGCAAAAAGTTCAGGCGGGCGGCGGACCCTCCCGAATTGCCTGTGATGGAATCTCTTTAGAATGGAGTCATGGTGGTTTCCCTGAAGGTGTACCGAATGATTTTCAGGTGGCTACAATTAATTCTGGAAATGAAGCTAGCTTGATTTCAGGTATGGCTGGGCAATTTATGAGGCTATTTGATAATCGGAATGGAAGTATTCTATACGATGTGGCAATGCCGGAGGATGGTATTGTTTTAACCATATTTAATAGTACTAGCCGTCAAGCAATGGATGTAAGAGCGTGGAGAGGTGCTAATTATTATTTTGGTGCCAGGACCCAGACGGATGGTAATTACAGTCCGACTGAAAAAGCGCTATTAAATGATCAAATTTGGGATAATACGTTGGTAGGAGAACCAAACAAGAGACTTTATAGATTGTTGAGTGTTGATACTGATAATAAAGTAACATTTGATTCAGGTGATTTGATTAAAACTCAAGCTCAAGAGCTGGCCAGGAAATTAGAAGCCGAGAAAGCTGCTGCATGTGCTCCAACGGTGACACCAACCGCAACAAACAGTCCAGTTCCTAGCTCAACCCCGTCTATAACTGGAAAAAAGCTGTTTTTTCCGATTGTTGATAACAACCCTGGAACTTCAAAAGTTGTAACCCCAAGTGTACCAACTCCGATTTCGGTTGAGCCCACTCCAACCCCTGATTTAATACCAGTGGTTGACAGAAATTTGCCAAAAGAACTTGGGGGAATTGAATATTTTGGCAGTTCTTCGGTGTTGGAGAAAAAAACTCTACCTGTTGTCTTAAAACGGTTTACCATCCTTCATCTTATTTCAAAGCATGTTAAGGTTAACGGGATGGATTTGAGTGACAGGTTTGCTGATGGTACGGGAGTATTTTCTTTCTTTGCAGATGCAGATGTAATATTGACAGTTGAAACTGATGATGCGTATACGGGATTAGTTTTTGAGAGAACTCAAGGAGCGGGTGATCGTAATCAGGAAAATCAGGATACTTCAACAGGCGGAAGGCTCGAAGTTCGTCATCTACTCGAAATCCCGGGTAATTGCGGCTTCCAGGATGGATGCCCGGTGGTTACGCATGGAGTATTTAGAGTATCTCAAGATGGTAGCACGGTCAGATTTGAGCAATTATCAATGAAAGCTTACAAAAATCCTAACCGTCCTTAACGTTTTTCCTGGCATTTGATAATTCCTCTACAATATTTACTAGGAAGGGTAAATGAAAATAAAACCGTGGCATTTCCTTAGAACTAATATTTACCCATTATTATTGCTGGCAATTTGTTTGGTGATTATTTCCCTAAATCATGTTAGCGGTACGTATTTGTCCGGTTGGGATACATTACATCCAGAGTTTAATTTTCCCCTCAGTTTAGAAAGGATTACTTTTGGAGTATTTCGAAGTGAACAAGGATTGGGGGCGGTTGCGGCACATTCGCACATGGCTGAGCTGCCGAGGGTGTTGATTTTGTGGTTGATGTCGATCGCGGTGCCTGATTCTTTACTTAGGTTTGTATATATTGCTGCTTGTTTACCGATTGGAGTGTTGGGTGTCTATTTTTTTGTGAAAAGGGTGGTGCTACGCCATTTGGATCGCATCCCTGCATCCGGCTATGCTTTTACGGCGGGGCTATTTTACCTTTTTAATCTCGGTACTCTGCAGCATTTTTATGTTCCGTTTGAGATGTTTCAGACTCAATATGCCTTTTTGCCCTGGCTATTTCTAGGTGCGTTTAATTTCTTAGAATCACCTTCTAAGAAAAATCTGGCGATATTTTCGCTAGTTTCGTTTCTGTCGATGCCGATGGCCTTTGCTTCGACTCTCTGGTTCGCTTATTTTTTGTCCTTAGTGTTGTTCCTGTTGTTTTTAGTTCGAGGTCATTTTCGGCACGTATTTTTGCTAATAGTGGGAACTTTGCTAATTAACTCTTTTTGGCTGTTGCCAAATATGTACTTTTTGTTATCCGGCAACGCGGCCAATATACCTGATGCCAAGATAAATAAAATATTTTCTGAAGAAGCTTTTATCAATAACAAAAATTTTGGAGATTTCGCAGACGCCACTATCCTTAAAAATTACCTGTTTAACTGGCCGGTCTACCAGGGTGATAATCACTTTGGTTATGTGTTAGAGGTTTGGAGAAATTATTTGAGTAATGCCTGGATTATGTTGATAGGTTATATATTTTCTGGATTTGTATTAATTGGGACCGTCAAGAGTTTATTTGCAAACAACAGATTTACAAAAGCCTTGTTGTTGCCCGGGGTGATGGCTTTTGTATTTTTAATCTCTGATACAGCCCAGGTGGGTTGGCTATTTGCGTTTTTGCGTGACCACTCGGACATTTTTAAGGAGGCTCTGAGGTTTCCATTTACCAAGTTTTCGATTATTTTGATGTTTGCGGCAAGCTGTTTTTTTGGTTTGGGTCAAAGCGTAATTTATGAGTTATTAGTTAAGTTAAAGATAGCGAAAGTTCATCTCATTCAGGTGGTGCTAATTTTATCTTTGTCGATAGTCTATTGCCTTCCGTTTTTCCAAGGGCAATTAATCTCCAAGTATGTCCAAGTAAAAATCCCGAGTAGTTATTTTGAGATGTTTGATTGGTTCAATAGTCAGCCTCAAGGAAGAATTGCTAATCTTCCGGTTCATTCCTTTTGGGGTTGGATGTATTATGACTGGGGATTTCAGGGAGCGCAGTTTATCTCGTTTGGTATCAAGCAGCCGATTTTGGATCGGGATTATGACCGTTGGAATCCCGCTAATGAAGATTATTACCGACAAATTTCTTATGCTGTTTATTCACAAAACTTGAACTTAGTTGAGCAAGTGTTAAATAAATATAACATTAAGTATTTACTGTTAGATGAGAATGTAACAAATCCTGGAGTGGTGGCAAACAAAGAAGTGTTATTTTATGATCAGATAAAAAAAATAATTGCTAGTTCTTCTAAAATAAAATTAATCAAAACTTTCGGGAAGGTATCGGTGTTTGAATATATTGCTGGTAGGCCCGGAGAGATTAATGCTCTAAACGAATTTAGTGTTGTTCAAAGCCCGGAAGGCCCATACGAGGTTGATGTGACATATTTAGATCACGGTAATTATATCAACTCAGATTTAGGCCGGGCAGTCTATCCGTTTAAAAGTATTTCGGATAATGAAAATTTTTTGAATAGCAAATTTATATCTCAGGAAAACGATATTTTAAGCTTAAAGTTTGTGGATCTTCCTGGGCAAGTTAAGCTAAATCTTGCAAATTATTTAGATGCTGAAACCCAGCTTCCAACCGCGGTTTACTTAGATAAAAATCAGGCTAAACCTGTAATAAAACTCGTATATCGATTGCCTGTTGTTGGCGGTACGGAGGCCGATAACGAAAACATAGAGTCGATTCGAGTGCCTGATAATATAGAGTCGGATTACTTTATAAACTTTAACAATCAACAGACGCTTCATGTTGTGTCGGACCCCAAGCTACTAGGAAAAAATGACCAATATGGTTATTTTCTGGGAAATGTTTTTATGTCAACAAAGAATTTAAATATGATCAACTTTTATACGTCAGAGGGTAAGCCTTTAGGTAAGAACTATTCGTTAAATGGTGAATTATTGTCGAGCCCTGTTAAGCTTTGCGGGGATTCTAAGCCAGGTCAGGTTTTCTATTCGACAGTAGTGCCGCTAAATGAGGGTTTTAAAATTGTGGCTAAAAATTCAAAGGTTTGTGTCAGATTTCCTTTGAATAAAATCGTTTCATCATCAGATGTGGATGATAATGATTTGTTAAAGATACATTTTCGAGTGAATGCCGACACCCAATTAAGAGGTCAGTATTGTATTTTTGATAGGATGGCGAATCGTTGCATCAAAGAAAGACTGCTTTTGGAAACAGGTATTAATGTTAATGATTATTTATCGTTAAATCTATCTGACCTAGAAAAATATGAGTTGGTATTTTATCTAAATGCCGAGGAAGCCAAAAATTTAAGCGACGTTTCATATCAAGATATTGGGTTGAGGTTATTACATCCAAACGAAAGTCAGTATCTAGATCTCACTGGATTAAGAGCGAAAATAGCTACCGATAATTTAACCCTAAACCGAGGTAGTCGAGTGGATGTTAATTTCCCGTCATATTTAAGCGTTGCTCAGCCTAATCTTTTGAAGGCAAATAATAAATCGAGTTTCTGCAGTAACTTTACACCGATAAAATATGATCGACGTGTTGATAATAGTCAGGGTTATGTTGAGTATTCATCTGTGGGTGGGTCAAGCTGTGATTTTTTTGAGTTTCCAGATTTATCGCATCAAAGTGGCTATATTTTAACATTAATAACAAAGACCACTACTGGGTTACCTCTAAGAATTTGTGTGGCCAATACAGTAACTAAGCGGTGTGATTTATATACCAGTTTGCCAAAAAATAGTGATTTTAGAAAGGTAAGTATTATGATTCCACCGACTAGTGATGGAGGGTATGGTTACAATATTCACTTTGATAATTATTCGATTGGGCATATTGAGACCGTTAATCAAGTAAAAGATCTCAGAATAGTGCCGTTTCCTTACGCTTGGGTGAATCAAATGGAGTTTGAGAGTATAGATACGCAGGAGGGCACTTCGTCGGTATCGATAATAAAAAACCAAACGATTTTGCCAGGCTTAATAAGGCTCGATTATTCGAATCAGAGTGAGAGTGAAGGTTTGATTGAGTTAGATAGGTCTTTTGAAAATGGTTGGGTATCGTTAGGTAAGAAGCATGTACTAATGAACGATTGGGCCAATGGTTGGATAATACCGGGCTCAAGTAAGGGTAGTATGTGGATTTTCTATTGGCCACAGATGTTGGAATTATTTGGGTTTCTATTATTGGGAGGTTGGATTATTCGATTAGCGCGTCCCTAGATTGATTTTGAGGCTATTTATAGCTATAATTCGCAAATATGCCTTTACAGCTTGTTAGAGTGATAGTTATATTTACTGTGATAGTTTTAGTCGGATTTTTTAGTATTGATACTTTGAGTACGCTGAGCGCGATTCAGCAAGAGGGGTCAGGATATCGGACAGCTGAGACTGATTTTAGTCAAAAAGATGTGATCTGTACTGATTTGAAAAATAATTCCAATCTGTCAAAAACTTTATACGGAAAAACTGGTTGTATAACTGCGGGAGAGTTGGCGATTAAAAAAATGGCAGTTGATGCGGTGGTTGTGAAGGGGTTATTTGTTGACGGGGTGATATTGTTGTCAGGTTTTTTGGCGTTATTTGGTATAAATAAAATTCGGATTGAGAAGTCAGTTTAGTTAGGAATTTCAATTAACCTAGATTTTTCGTTCGGTTGGGACAATTTAATTTGTAGTATTTCTTTTGGTAACCGCGAACCTAATCTTTCTGGCCATTCGATCAGGGTGAGGTTTTGGGGGTTTTGGAAGATTTCGGACAGGCCCAACGAGTCGAGTTGGGTGATTTCTTCGAGGCGGTAGAGGTCGATGTGGTAGAGGGTGCGATTGGTGTTGGGGATCGGGTAAGAGCGGGTGATGATGAAGGTGGGGGAGATGATTTTGGCTTGGATGCCGAGAGCGCGGGCGAAGCCCTGGACGAAGGTGGTTTTGCCGGCACCCAGTTCGCCCGAGAGGGCGATGATACCACCAGTGTTTTTAAATTTTTTGGCTAGAGTGGCGGCGACTTTTTGAGTTTGTTTAGGGGTTTTGGTTAAGGTTTGCATTGGGGATTTTTGATTTAACTTGGCTGATTAGCTGTTCGATAAATCTTTTGCCTTGTTCTCCGCTTTTGAAAATTATAAATGGAATAGCCGCGATCAGCAGGCAGATTCCACTCACAATTATATACCAGATCGGGAAGTTTTTAGTTGGTAGTTCGTAGTTGGTAGCGAAGGTAGAGACTCCCGCGATAGTGGCTGAAGAGGTACTGGTTAAATCGGGAAGTGTCAGGGTTGGAGAGTTTGATCCAGAGCTGTCGTTTGAGGTTGAATCCTGATTGGAAGAGGTGGATTTTAAAGCTGTGGGTTTTGGTGAAGCAGTTGAAGATGCATTGGGACTGGGGGAGGGATCGGAGTCATCCGGGTTCGGGGAGGGGTCGGGGGCGTTGGTAATAGAGATGGAGTACTGGTCGGACCAGGTTGGACCTGAGCCTGAGGAGCTGTAGCGGGCGACTTTAAAGGTGTAGTTGTCAACGCCTGTGAAGCCGG
>CAZXEW010000066.1:0-3867 GCA_964640215.1 uncultured Gammaproteobacteria bacterium | reverse complement strand
TTGGTTTTCGTCGCTGGCTTTGAGAGTCCCAGCTAATAAGGCTACTCTTTTTGCCGCGTCTTCAGCGCTGGGGGACGATACCTGACTTGGACTTATAGACTGTATTTGGGCTTTTAGGGCATCTCTTTGGCGGCCAATCTCGATTCGTTCCTGGCGATTACCGGCATATCTTTCTTTTTCTTTTAAGACTGCATCTTGCTGAAGAAGCTCGGCGAGAGAAGGCTGGGGGGTTTCAGGTTGATCTTCGCTGGCGGTTTCGTTATGAGCTCCTGAGGCAGAACGCTTGGTGAGCTCATCGTAGAGTTTTTCCTGTGTTGGTGGGTCGTCGTCATATTCCCTGATTTTTCTCCATAGGTCTTCTCGGGTTTTAGGCTTAGGTTGGTCTTCAGGACGTTCTAAAACATCCACATTAGAATGGGTCGGAGAGGTTTCGGGTTGGTATTCTTTGGGCAAGCTCATGTCTTCTGGTCCTGGCATGGTGATATTTTACCACTTCAGGCTTTGATTAACAAAATTTACAGGTCATGCAATAGGCTTCGAAGTATTTGAGGGGTTTGTGACAGACTCGGCATTGCTTTCGTCCGGTGATCGGAGAGATCTCGGTGACTTTTGGGTCCATTGGACCGTACAATCCATAACTGACATCTCCACAGCTGCCTTCGGTTCTGTTGTGAGCTGCGATGGTTTGGTAAACTTCGGTAACGGTTTGGCCTGTTACCAGAGAAACAAACTTCAATAATCTATCTCCGACGGTGGCTTGAATTTGGCTAATTGGAATCCCTTGTTCGAGCTGGGCTAGGATTTGGATGGCTTCCGAGCGGCTTTTTTCTTTGACTTTGGCTAGCAACACCGGGTCGTTGGAGGAGAGAATTTCAGGTAGTGATACACCGAAGATAGCGTGGTCTGGCTTGGCGTCGATCATTATCTTCCAGACGTCTGCATGAGAGCGAATGGAGTTTGTTTTAGTGATAGAAGTCAAAACTTGTTCCATAGAGGTGCTTTGAGCGAGCGTTTGGGACTTTGAGGCACGATTTAGGACTCGGGTAAATTCTTCTTTTGACAGATCACTGAAGAAATCCCAGACATGGAAAGATTTGCCATGGATACTATTTTCGATCCTGCCGAAGTAGGCAAAACTGTAGCCTGAAAAGCCTTCGTTGTCTTCGGACTTGGGGCTGGCCCAGATGAAGGTATCGCCGATGTCGGCGTTGATAAAGGTGCGTTTGAGGGCTTCGAAGGATTTATAAACTAGTCCTTTGCGTTCGGACGGGTCGAGACGGGTTAAAAAATCGATGTTACCTAGCAGTGATAAATCTTCTTCAGCAACCATGCAATCGCCTCTTTGAAAGTAGGTATGCTCGTATGGGGTGAAGCGGAGATCTTTTTTCAGCCCGTATTCCCAGGTGAAAGCCTGCCAATCCTTTTGAACGCCGTCGAGAGTGACTCGATAAGCTTCCCGTGGATCATTTAATGCTTCGCGGGCTTGTTTCCAGCGATTAGCGACTAGTTTAATGTCAAAGGCCTGCCTGGGCTGAATAGGCTCGACGATCGGTTGGTGATTTGGGATATCAACTGCGATGTGCTGTTGAATTAAGGTAAGTTCCGGCGTGGTTAAGGTACGAGGGTCGGAGACAATGTAAGGCTTGGTATGTTTAAACACATCTGAGCTGCTCGGCTGGTTGAGAATTTCTGTTGGCATATTTGCCAACAAAATACCCCTCTTCGGGGCATAAGTGGGGGTCTTTGCGCGAAGAGTTGCGTCCCACTTCGCATAAAGCTTCGTGGGATAAAGATTCAGGCAGCCAGGCTGATCGCGAAGCGAAAAATCGTTAGTTGGTTAGTTCGTAACACGTTAGTTTGTAAAACTTTACAATTTCTAATAACGAATTAACGAATAACAAAGTAACTAATTCGCAAAGCGAATTACTGTTACGGCATAGCAGTAGATTTGCACTACTTTCCCCTGAGCCCAGTCGGCTTACAGCTGACAGCGTACAACTTACAGCCAGCATTAGAAATTGTTTGGCGGTTAGCGGTTTGCAGTCAGCGGTTTGCTGACTAGTCGTTGGATCTGATCCAACTATCCAAGGTATATTGTTAGGTGTCTATTTTAGGTTTAGAGCCTGTCTTTGGTCAACCTGGTATAAATAGAGCAAAGTAGGTCAAATTGGCGTTTTTTGACCCGTTTTGAGCTACTAGACAGCGTGTTTTACACGATGTACGCTACGCGTACTTGTGGTTAGTTCGTTATGAGTTAGTTAGTTGGTTAGTTAGTAAAAAATATGACTGAAGAAAAGTTTAATTTCGAAAATTTGGAAGTTTATAATTTGGCAGTTGAAATTGCTAATGACGTTTACAGCTTAACTCGAGTTTGGCCTAAAGAATATCTGTTTGATATCACCGGACAACTGCGAAGGGCTGTTTTATCTATATCATTAAATGTTGCAGAAGGCAGCGGTAAAAGCCTTAACGATTTTAAGCGATTTTTGGATATTGCTCGAGGATCGTGTTTTGAGTGCATCCCAATATTAGATATTGCCTATAAAAATTCTTTATTAGATGAACAAAAGAAGTCTGAATTAAGAGCACGTTTAGTTAGGATTGCAAAGATGTTAAGCAAGCTCAAGACTGCTTTGAGTAAGTATGCGCTTGACAAACTAACAAATAACGAATTAACGAACTAACGATATGGAAGAACACCCGATTCCGCAAAACGTCACCCAGTTTGAGTTTCACCTGGTTGGGGATATGACTCTGAAGCAGTTTGGTTATTTGGCAGCTGGATTGACTTGCGCCTATGTGACATTTTTGGTGTTGTCGACAAGTGTGCCTTTTTTAGCCTATCCTTTGATTTTCGTTTTCGCGATGACGGGAATAGCGTTTGCCTTTTTGCCGATTTCGGAGCGGCCGCTGGATCACTGGGTAAAGGCCTATATAAACGCTATCTTCTCCCCCACCCAACGGGTTTATAGATCTGAGGTGTTGCCTATCGACAATCCTTATTACCAGGATAGGTTAGCGCTATATTTGGATACTTTTGAGGGTGCCGATCAGGGCGTCAAGTTAGCTCCCAGGTTAAGCTCGGTTTCACAGATGGCTCCAGCCACTCAACAGGTAGTGGCTCCGGCACCGGTGATACAGCCCCAAATTGTGCCGCCGGCGCAGACAGCGCCTGTCCAACCAGTCCCCCCCCAACCAGCTCCGAAGGAAGAAGAGCCGACTGAAGATTTGAATAAAGTGGTTGAGTATGCCAAAGAGGCGCAGATTATTCAAACCGAGATCATGGAAACCGAAAAAGAACTGACCAAAATCAAAGTCGAGGCTGCCCAACCAGGCCATGATCCAAAGGAGTTTACTAAAAACTTTCAACTGGTCCTGTCCCGGCTGCAGAATTTGAATAATCAAGCCAGTGCGGTTTCAAAACAGTTGGCTGATCTAACTAAAACCCCGTCTCAGTCATCTGAATCACCCGTCAAAATAGTCAGTGCAGAGACTAAGCCGACGGAAAAATATGTGGTGCTGACGGAGACTGCCAATATTATCAACGGGGTGGTGACTGATGCGACGGGAAATTATCTGGAGGGAGTGGTGGTGGTGGTTGACAACAAAGAAGGGTTGCCGGTGAGGGCTTTGAAAACTAATAAGCTGGGGCAGTTTTTGGCAGCGACACCGTTGCAGAATGGCACTTACACGATCACTTTGGAAAAAGATAATTTGAATTTCGATGTGCTGCAGATTGAATTGAGCGGTGAGGTGTTGCCGGCTGTGCGAATAAGCGCGAAGAGAGGGGGAGGGTAGATGTCAGTTAACTAGCTACTAGTTGGGGCTGACAAAGTTTTAACTAGCATCTAGCAACTAGCAACTAGC
>CAZXEW010000065.1:0-8365 GCA_964640215.1 uncultured Gammaproteobacteria bacterium | reverse complement strand
AACACTCAAAGACAAATTTACAATTTAAGAAGAAATCCTCATGTTGTTATAGGAACTCCCGGCAGATTAAAAGACTTAATCCAGCAAAGAGCTCTACACCTTGAAGATTTCTCAATTTTCGTATTAGATGAGGTTGATTTGATGGTGGATATCGGTTTTATCGAGGATGTGAAGTATTTCATTTCGCTGCTACCAAAAGTCCGCCAATCGTTGTTTTTCTCAGCCACGATTGCCTCGAAAGTCCAGGGTATTTTAAAGGCATTTGTTAATAATCCGGTGACTGTCTCGGTCAAAGTTGCGGATACGGCTGAAAATATCGATCAGGATATTGTCCGGGTGGTCAGCCGCGAGAAAAAGCTGGATCAGCTGCATGATTTGCTGATTCAAGATGGCTTTGATAAAGTGCTGATTTTTGGGAGAACCAAGCACGGGATTGAGGATTTGAATAAAAAGTTGCTGACGAGAGGATTTAAAGTTGGGGCGATTCATGGCAATAAAAAGCAGGGTCATCGGCAGCGAACGCTGGATAGTTTTAAACGCAATCAGATCCAAATTTTGCTGGCAACTGATGTGGCCTCAAGGGGTCTGGATATCGAAAATGTCACTCACGTCATCAATTATGACCTGCCTGAAACCTATGATGATTATGTTCACCGGATCGGGCGAACTGGTCGGGCCGACAAAAAAGGCACGGCATTAACTTTTGTTGAGTGAACAAAAGGACCATATTCTCATCTGCGAATAATAGCTAACTTTTACTAAATCTTCTTGAGAATAGGCTGCGAAATGTCATTTGCGGGTCCGACTTAAGCAGTTATCTTTTAAGGATTTCGATGAAACTATTTAAGTCTGTTTTCTCAATACGGATGAATTTGCCGCCCAGCTTGACAGCTTTTAAATCGCCACTTCTAACATACCTTCTAACTGTTTCTGGATCAACTTTGAGTAATGATGCAACTTCGTCTGTAGTATAAAAACGTTGCGAAGCTTCAATCGTTGTTTTACTTTCTCGCTCTGGTTCTAATGCTTCTAGATAAATATCTAAAGATCGCTCGACTGCGTCATAGATTAAATTATAGTAATCTTCAAGTCCTCCCCCTGTTTGAGCTTTTTCCAAAGAATTGATGTAAGATAATCGGTCTTCCTTACGGATGATGGCGGGAGGGTATCCGGCTTGCATTAACAAAAGATTCATTAATAGGCGGGAGGTTCGTCCATTTCCATCAGTGAATGGGTGAATACTTACCAATTTGTAATGAGCATCCGCCGCAATTTTATTGATGTGATCCGTATTTTCGCCGATTAACCAAGTTACAAATTCATCCATCAAATCAGGAACTTTTAAAGGATTTGGTAAAACAGTGGTTGATCCAGTTAGTCTGACATGTTGAGTCCGATATCGACCGGCACTATTTTCTTCAATTTTATTCAAAATCAAGCGGTGTATATTGAAAATCGTATCAATGGCCAGATCTTGTCTGGTTTGACTTACCAGTGTTTTTATATAGTCTAGCGCCTGCGCATGATTTGTGGCCTCGAGATGCTCGATCAGGCTTTTGCCTTGGACGGTCAGCCCTTTTTCGACCACTAAGGCTGTTTCAGCCCGAGTTAAAGTATTGCCTTCAATCGCATTGGAGGTATAGGTTAGTTCGATCTTAAACCATTCATCGAGATTTTTAATAAGTTCTGCCGGAAGAGGTCTAAACTTATCTAATTGGTGTTTTTTGATAGTTAACAGCTGTAATTTTGTATCCATATGACTATTCTATACTACTTTATACTACGAGTCAAGTAAAGTGATGACATCTTGAGAATAGGCTGTGAGATATCGGTTTTAGAGTTCAATTCTAGATGGATGTTGGGATCTAAATTTGGAAGTAGTAATATTGCAATGATATACTGAATATATAGCTATTAATGAATCAATATAGCGTCGTATTAGTTGTTTTTGTTTTTTTAGCGGCAATATTTTATAGTACAAGTGTAAATCATCAGAACCTGAGATCACAATCAAATTTTGTCTTGTTGAGTCCTGCACCTTCTATCATAGCCCCAAACACAACCCCTCAGGCTTCACCAAATTTAACACAATATTCGAAGCAAAAGGCTGATGAGATCATCTTTCAAGTCGATTCTATGATATCTCTAGAAAAAGATAATGTTGCAAAGTATGAAATGCTAGATAATCAGTATAATGCTCAAGCTCTGGATCTAATTACTAAAATACAACAGGAGCTAAAATTAGATATGGATTCTGGCGGACATCGCAAAAGCATGGCTGCATCAGAACAGGTTCAGTTGGATTCGGTAACTTTTTTGAGCAAACTAAACGCCAGAAATCTTATAGCTGCAGAATATCGTTTAAGTGAGTTGGAAGCAGCTAAATCCGGAGATTTTGCTTATGCATATCAACTACAACAAGAATATGACCGCGGTCAACTGATTGATTCTCAAAAAGATGTGTCTAATAAGTTAGATCAGTTATTAATTAAGGTTCAAAAATTAAATGATACACTCAAATAATCCTTAATTTAATGTTTAGTAATTAGTAAAGTTATTACCGAGATAAATAAAGCCAATGTAGCAATCAGTAATCCAAATAGGCCAGTATACTTTTCATCGTGAATTTTAGTTAAGCGTACCGTTTCATCAACTGTAGTCTGAATTAATGTTCTAAAATCATCTTCAATCAATCGAGATTTTTGAATGTTTTTAGACAATTTTTTTAACGATTCCAACCCTGTAATTATCCCTGCATATGAATTTGAGAATTGTCGAAAGCCCGAGAAAAACTGGTATAAATAACGGTTGAAGTTAGTTATAAACCATAGTAATTCTAGCAAAAGTTTATGCCAATACAATATCCAAACTAATATATTTTGTAAGAGAATTCTTAGAAGCTTCATATCGGGAGTTTAACCCTGAGGATAACATGGTGTCAAATAACGAGAATTTTCTAAATATAGCCGGGGAAGAAGTCGATTTTGAGGTGAGTGGAGGGGATGCCCATTTGGGTGAGGACGTCTTGGTAGTTGGTGACCATGGCGTGGGGGCCGGAGATGTAATACATGGCTGATTGGTAGTTGGGGATTTCTTTGATTAGCTCGGGGGTGACGAAGCCGACTTTGCCTGGCCAGTTTGGCGGAACTTTAGTGGTGTCGGTTAGTAGATAGATGGTTTTGATGCCGAGCTGGGTGTTGGCCTGGTCGAAAAGATCCTTATAAACTATTTCTGAGGCTAGTTTGTTGGCGTAAATTAGAGTGATGGGGCGAGGCTGGTGAGTGTCGAGGAGGTATTTGAGGTGGCTGCGAAAAGGGGTGACGCCGATGCCGCCGGCGATGAAAATGAGTGGTTGTTTGGGATCAGGCGGGAGGGTAAATTCACCGGCCAGCTGGCCAGCCATGATTTGGCTGTTTTCAGGCATGTTGAGTAGGCCTTGTTTGAAGCTGCTGGATGGGTTGTAAATTTTAATACCCAGGCGGATGGTGTCTTCAGTCGGTGATGAAGCGATGGTGAAAAAACGGCGGTTGCCGCGGCTGTCGGGATTTTTAAGAGCTTGGGTCCATTCTAAATATTGGCCGGCCTGAAAAGCCATTTTTTGATCAGGCTGAAAAATTAATTCGTAAATATCAGGGGCAAGTTGATTTTTTTGTTTCAACATTAAGGACAGTTTTTGTTTCGGGCTGACCAGAAAAGAATAAACATTGCCGATCAAGAGCGAAATTTCCGGAGTGGTGTAAAAGGAGCCAATATTGAACTGGGACGAAAATATTAGCCCAACCAACGCTCCATAATAGATTTGTAACCTATTAGTAGGAGGGGTAGTCAGAGGTTCGATTAACATCACTAAGCAAAAGAAAAACAGCGGAGAATAGAGCAAAGAGGTTTTTAAAGGGACAACGAGGTCGGACCCTTTGAGTATAGAAATCCCTAAAATTGTGATGATAGTCGAGATCAGAAAACTTACAACCAGCGGGGTTTGTTTGATTTTTCGAACCACCAGAAATCCGCCGATCAGGACAAATGGGAGCATCGCTGGCCCTCCCACCCACCAGGTTGTTGCTTGGTCAAAATAAACAGTCAGTGCAAGGGCCAGGGCGACTGGATTGAAAAGGTGTTTTTTATGAATAGCAAAGAGATATTTTGAGGCCATAGCCAAGACAGCTATTAGTCCTAAAATGTAATATTCGCTGAGGGTTTGAGCGGGACTGATGACTAAGGCTAAAATCAAGGCGGAGATGTAAACTGATTCGAGGTTGGTGATGACTTTAAAGATTTTGGCGAAGCAGGTGTTGGTTAGCCAACAAACTGTCATTAGAAATAGGCTCGACAGTATGATGGATAATGGGTTGTATGGAAGAACTTGGAAAAAACTAAGTATGGTGGTAGTAACTACCAGACAAATCAGGTAGTAAAGCATCAGGCGATACATGGTGATGGAATTGAGAAAGCTGTCGATGAATTTCATTGATTAGCAAGATGTTATCGCTAATTATTATTGTACTATCTTTTGAGGAATTGCTCGATTGATTTGAGGTCGCGGGCGAGCCAGGCGATGTTGGAGCGGATTTGCTCGAGGGTTTGGGCCAGAGTACGGGTGGCCTCAGGGGTAGGGTTTTTTTGGAAAAAGGTTTCTACTTCTTGAAGTTCTTGTTTAGTATTGAAACAACTCAGGGATTCAATTAACCGCGGTAGTGTAAATAGGGCACCGGCGTATTTATCACGAAGTTTAGGCCAGTTTTGTTTAAGGTGTTTCCAGATGAGCGGCCTGTTGGACTGGTTGGTGACCAAAGAACGGAGCACAAAAATGGCGTCCTGGGTCCGGACCTCATTGGAAAGAGCAAATTCGAAGGTCTCTAGGAATAGAGTCGGTTGCTTAAAACGGGTCAAGGCCCTGGTTAAGCGGTCTCGTTCCTGCTGGTTAGTCTCGGCCGAATATTTCTTTTTAAATTGTTGATACTGCTTGAGTCCTCCATTTTCAGCGACTAGATTGTAGACGGCGCCGCGGATGTCAGCGGGGAGATCTTTTTTGTTTTTGATCGAGGTTTGGAAAAGTTGTTGGGCGTGCTTGATGGTTGGCAGGTCACCATAGGTGCCGAAGCTGTACAAAGCTAAGTTGCGGAGTAAGGTGTCAGTGTGGGCATCGGTTTTTTTGGGAGTCCAGCCCATTTTGGGAGCGATTTCGGAAAAAAGCTGGCGGGCGTAAACTTGGTAGGCTGGCTGGATGTGTTGACCGGCTAGCAGATCGTTAATTTGATTTAGGCTTTCAGACAGGGCGGCCCAGACAGTGTAATTGTCTTCAGATTGGAAACCCTTGGCCAACTTCAAGGCAAGATTGGTGCTGATTTCGCCGGCTTCGCTCAGATCAAATGCGTCGCGAAGAACGCCGAGTCGGTCGGTAGGCCCGAGTTGATGGGCATCGACTGCTGCCGAAAGGGCTTCGAGATTGCGGGGCGAATATTTAACCCGGTAAAAGCCGACCTCGCCCTGGTTAAATTTATACCAATTAGTGTTGTCGGGTTTTGGCAAAGTAATGACATTTTTGGTGAGGAGATGGGACTGCACTGGAGTACTTTGGCCAAAAAGATTGATTGGGACTGACCAAATCACATTTGATTTTGACTGTTTTTTGGATAGGGCGCTGGAAAAAAAGCAAGATTGGCTGATCGTCAATTTTTGACCGCTCTCCCCTACTTCAAGTAACGGGTAGCCTGGCTTTGAAGTCCAATTGTCCATAATTTTAGCGACTGGCTGGCCGGAGACGTGTTCAAAGGCATTCCATAGATCAATGGTTGAGGCGTTGGCGTATTTATGTTTGTTTAGGTAATAACGCAGGCCATCGCGAAATTTATCAGCCCCGAGGTAGCCGGCTAACATTTGGATAATGCTGGCGCCTTTGGAGTAGCTGACGGCATCGAAAATCTCGCTGATCTCATCCGGGTGATGGACTTCAATCTCAATCGGGTGGGTGTTAGCGAGGGCATCGAGTTTGAGGGCCCGGCCGTGTTCGGAGTTGACGAACTGGGTCCAAATATCCCACTCGGGAAAAAGATGGTCAACGGCCAAATGCTCGATGTAGCTGGCAAAACCTTCGTTGAGCCAAAGGTGAGTCCACCACTCCATGGTGACCAGATCGCCAAACCACATGTGAGCCAGCTCGTGGGCGACCACCAGCGCCACCCGCTGGCGGTTGCCGGCTGAGGATTTTTCAGCGTCGATCAAAAGGGCAGTTTCCCGGTAAGTGACAGCTCCCCAGTTTTCCATCGCCCCTGCTGAAAAGTCCGGTACGGCGATCATGTCCATAACCGGCAGCGGATATGGAATATTGAAATATTGATTGTAAAAGTGAAGCGTTTTAGTGGCGACGTCAAGGGCAAATTGGGCCTGGGCTTTTTTACCGGGAGTGGTGAAAACGCGAACCAGTACCCCCTCCTCGGTGGTGTCTTCGAGATGCTCAAATTCACCGACTAAAAAAGCCAGTAAGTAGGTGGACATTTTGGGGGTGGGGGCGAATTTGACGATTTTTAAACCCGATTCGTGCTCACTGACGACATCTTCAATAGTATTGGAGATAGCGGTGGTGTGGCCGGGGATCATCAAGGTGACATCAAAAATAGCTTTGGCTGAGGGCTCATCGATGCAGGGAAAAGCTTGGCGGGCGTCGGTTGACTCAAATTGGGTGGTGGCTAAGTACCGTTCTCGGCCGTTAACAATATATTTACTGCGATAAAAGCCGCGCAATTTGTCGTTGAGGGTACCTTTAAAAGTTAATTTTAGCTGGACTTTACCAGGATTTAGCAGTGCGGTGAAGCTGAACTTGACTGTTTCGGTTTTGGGATCGAGTTTTATCTTAGCAGATTGGGATTTTCTGGCTTGGATTAGCTGAGCGCTTAAGATTTCTAACTCACGGGTATGAAAAACAATTTCTTTGGTTGGTTTTTCGAGTGTCAGATGGGCGGTTTCTTGACCATAAAAACTAAACTCAGTCAGGTTTGGCTGAAGCATCAGTTCATATCGCTCTGGACGAATATCTTTTAGCAACCGGACATTTCTAGATTTTTTCGGCATATAGTGCGCTAGTTATATCGTAAAAGCTTTTGCTTGTCTACAATTTCGACGAATCGTGGGGTATAATTGCGGCTATGTTTTTGTTGCCGGAAAAAAGTCCGAATGTAACGATCTCAGGGAGTTTTAAATTTAAACGAGAAATAGATCTAGCGATCGAGGAATTTAAAGACCGCGGTGTCAGAGTGTTAGCGCCGGCTAGAGGTGGAATTTTGACAGCTGAAGGAGGTTTTGGTTTTTTAGCCGGAGAGACCGGTATTAAACGAACCGAAGATGACTTTTTAGTTAAAATTATTCGATCACATGGACACTATTTAGTGACTCCGGGCGGCTATTTTGGAGAGTCGACAGCAATGGAATTGGGGTTTTCTGTTACAGCTGGTAAAGTTGTGGCAGTGAGCGAGGTAATTCGATCAGAGGAGATCATCCGGGGAACTCCTCAAGACAGTATGGTTCGATCCCTGGACATTCGGACTGTCAGAGAATTCGCCGAAGAGATTAAAGCTGCATTTGAAGAAAATCCGACACCTCTGGCTGGAAAATTGCCTCTTCCCGGATTCCTGAGGAAAATCTATCTTTCTCAAATCCGCGGTGAGGAGTTAGGGCGTTTTTGAAGTTAGTTTTGAAGCTAAATCTAAATTTGCAAATTAAGACCAAATAGTTTAATGAGCCTCCGCCGTCTAAAGCCGGTGATTCTCTTATCTGTTCTTGGCTTGGCTTTTGCTAAAGAATGTAATATTATTCCAAAAGATAACTCAACACTATATTGTTGTGAAATAACAGATAATAATCTAGCTGTGGCTAGCGCTAAATATAAGCAATATATCGAGGATATGCTGACTCAAAATTATCAGTTGTTCGATGCGTTTTTGGAGATTCATAATAAATACATGGAAAATCCTAGCGAGTGGCAGGCTCAATTTAACGAGGTCGGCTCGAGAGCGCAAGATGTGATTCGAAAATACGAGAATCGGCTGTGTGCCACATCAGAAGGAAGTGGTTACGGCAAGTTTGCTTCGAAACTGGCTGATAATTTTCAAACTGAGATTAAAAAATATTTCCCCAAAATCGATTTTATCGGAGTTGAAGTCTAATCTGTGTTAATAAATATCAATAGAATATGTCTAGTTTTCCCGAGTAAGTAAATTGATAAGTTTTAGTATAGCCATTTAGTTGAAGTGTTGATTGAATTCCCAACTCGCGGGTGCTATTAAAAAGTTGGAAATATGGATTTCGTTTAGGAGTCCAGATTAGTTTAGGCAGTTTGAGGACATAATCGGCAATTTCGGTTAATTCAATA
>CAZXEW010000064.1:0-15084 GCA_964640215.1 uncultured Gammaproteobacteria bacterium | reverse complement strand
CGTGACGAGGGCCTTCCTGGACAACCCCAAAACAGCGCTCGAGTTCGGGTAAAATAATTTTTAGTAGTTGGGTCTCGCGCAGAAGCAGGATGCCGCTTCGAGGATCGTTGGCAGCTAAAAGTTTGAGTAGCTCATCACGGATCCTTTCCCATGAGATATTTTGAAGAAGCAGGGCATTGGTTTTAATACTTTGAAGTGTCCCCTGTTCGATTTGGAAATCGAGTTGGGTGGCAAGACGGACAGCCCGGATGAGTCGAAGGGCATCTTCATGAAAACGTTTATTAGCCTCCCCAACTGCCCGGATTATTTTGTTTTGTAAATCGTTTTGACCACTGAATGGATCAACTAACAGGTTGGTAGTTGGTAGTTGGTAGTTGGTAGACTGAGTTACATTACTACGAACTATGAACTCTCGGCTATTAACTGGCAAGGCCATGGCATTAATTGTAAAATCGCGGCGCTTCAGGTCTTCATTTATATCTTTGGTCCAATTAACCGCCTCAGGATGTCTGGAGTCAAGGTAGTCCCCTTCTGTTCGCATGGTGGTGATTTCTACTAATCTGCTATACGCTTTCCGCTGATTGCTTTCCGCCGATTCATTTTCTCCGGCCGTTTGCGGTAAGCCGTTTGTGGCAAGCTGTAATCCGACTGTTCCGAATTTATTTTCATAATAGCCATGAGGAACTAATTCAAGAATCTGTTCAGGTGTGGCGTCGGTAGTGAAGTCATAATCTTGGATGTTTTTGCCTAGCAAAAGATCACGGACTGCTCCTCCGACCAAAAAAAGCTGGTAGCCGGCGGCGGAAAATTTATTAACTATTTGTTTCAACTCAGGCGGTAAATTTATATCCATCTCCCCTCCTCTTGTCATGCCCATTTCCCCATTGTCATTCCCTCCTATGAGGGAATCTAGGATGGATCCCCGATCTAGCTAGTCGGGGATGACAGTTAACAGTAAGGTAATTTTACCTTGACGTTAGCTATGTTACAATGGATCGCGTTATATCTCTGTTGAGATACAAGAGTAGATTAATCTACGATTATGAAATGGAAAGTGCTGCCGAAGGTATCGGCTGATTTAAAATCGCAACTGCTGGCCAACCGGGGTTTAAAATCAAAGTCGGCAATTGAAAACTTCCTCCACCCGGCCTTAAAAAAGTATCAAAAAGAGTTGGAAATTCCAGGAATTAATAAAGCATCGGCGCGGATAAAAAAAGCTATCAAAAATAGCGAGCAAATTATTTGTTACGGTGATTATGATGTTGATGGGATTTGTGCAACAGCGATTATTTATAAAGCACTAAGCTCGATCGGGGCTAATATATTGCCCTTTATCCCCCACCGTGAACGGGATGGGTACGGGTTGTCGACTGTTGGGTTGGATGCGATTAAGCTAAAATACCCTGAAACTAAACTGGTCATCACGGTGGATAACGGGATTGTGGCTGTTGAGCAAATAAAATATGCTAAAAAAATGGGTTTTGATGTGATTATTACGGACCATCATTTACCACTAGAAGAGTTACCGAAAGCCGGGGCGATTGTCCATTCAATAAAAATGTGTGGGGCAGGGGTGGCTTGGTGTTTGGCGCGGGTGTTGGTTAGCAAGGAGTTATCACAGGAGCTGTTGCAATTTGTGGCGATAGGGACAATTGCTGATCAGATGGAGTTGGTTGGTTTGGGGAGAGCATTGGCGGTTGAAGGACTGGTCGAAATAAATAAGACCAGCAACCCGGGTTTGCGGGCGTTGATTGGTGTGACGAATTTGGAGTTTGGAAAGATTGGTTCGTATGAAATCGGGCATATTATCGGGCCGCGGTTGAATGCAGCCGGACGGATGGATACGGCCATGCCGGCGCTGAAATTGCTGTGCACAAATAATCCTAATAAAGCGCTGGATTTTGCCGAGCAGCTGATGGAAGCAAATACTAGCCGACAGGATTTGACAATTAAGGCGATTGAGGAGGCCAGTTTGCAGATTGACAAAAACGGTCATGTCCATGTGGTGGTAAGTCCGAATTGGATTCCGGGGATTATTGGTTTGATTGCGGCGCGTTTGTCGGAAGAATATAGTAGGCCCGCAATCGCGATTTCGGTTGGCGAGACAATGGCTAAAGGCTCAGCCCGATCGA
Source organism: uncultured Gammaproteobacteria bacterium (assembly GCA_964640215.1). Classification (GTDB taxonomy): domain Bacteria; phylum Patescibacteriota; class Microgenomatia; order Daviesbacterales; family UBA10151; genus CAZXEW01. The sequence goes on along the minus strand of CAZXEW010000064.1, from coordinate 12,952 downwards.
TTCCGGGGGTCAATATTGTCGAGAGTTTGCGGCAGTGCCGGGAATTGCTGATTGATGTCGGTGGGCATGCCGGAGCAGCCGGCTTTTCACTGGAGTCAAAAAATGTCGAGTTGCTGAAAATTAAACTGGAAGAGTTGATTATCAAACAGGAAGCCGTCGAGAAGGAGTTGGAGATTGAGGCGATTTTGGCTACCAAAGAATTGAATCGAAAATTACTCGATCTGCTGGAGGAATTTGAACCGTTCGGTGCTGGCAATCCAAAACCTGTCTTCGGCTCGAAAAATATGAAAATCACCGATATTAAATCTGTGGGTGGTGGTAAACACCTCAAATTTTTGGCTGATGGAATTGAGGCAATTGCCTTCGGCAGAGGGGAGCTTCGGGGTATTTTAAAAGAGGGCCAATTATTGAGCGTTGCTTACAACCTTGAGCTAAATACTTTCAACGGTAACTCCAGACTTCAACTGAAGGTAAAAGACATCGGACTGCTCTAGAATTTGTTTTTGAGTGAATTTAGAAAATGTTCAAGTATTTTAAAGTAGATGTTAAGACTTTTAATATCGACCCATTCGTTGTCAGTACCCATGCCTCCTCCAATTGGCCCAAATTCAATTGCTTTACAACCCACCCGTGTATAGTGTCGGGCATCAGAAGATCCGTGTGCTGCTGATAAAAGAATTTTTTGGTTGCTAATTTGTTCCCCTGATTGCTGAAGTAATTTGATATAATGATTATTGTTATCAACAAAATGAGCTGGTTCGTTGACCTCGATTTTTTGTTTAAAGCCGTCGGGTAACAATTCTTTTATTATACGAACAATATAATCTGTTTCTTCAGGTATATAACGAATATCGAGCCAGGCCCCACAATCATCGGGAATTTTATTAAAGGTTTGGTTATTTGTTTCAATCCTACTTAAATTTACCGTTGTTTTCCATTCTTCGAGCTCCAGAAGTGGAAAACGTTTTTCTAACTGGTTCAAAAAATGATTCATTTTCCAGATCGCATTTTCCCCTTTCCATGGATAAGCTCCATGGGCTGATTTCCCTTTCGTGGATATTTTTACCCATAATATGCCCTTAGCTTTATTTTCAAGGGCAAAATTTGTTAATTCACCGACAATGACAAAATTGGCTCTGATACCCTGATCGATCTGGTATTTTGTACCATTAAATCCGCCTGTTTCCTCATCAGTTACCAATTGTAAGCCAAGAGGATAATCAAGCTTGTTGGCCAATTCCTTAAAGACCATTATATGACTAGCAACGCCTGACTTCATATCCATGGATCCGATCCCATAAAGTCTGTTCCCAATTATTTTCGGTGAATATTGATGTTCTTTCCCGGGGATAATATCCAAATGACCGTTTAAGATTATATTAAATTTTTTAGGTCTTTTTTTACGATTGTAAATGAGGGCACTCTTAACACCATTTGACTCGAATCTTTCGATTGTGAATTCTTGTAAATGAGATAAGGCAACCTCCAAAGATTGCTCCAGCTCTTTTGTATTTGCTGGTATTGATTTTATAGAAATCAATTGTTTAGTTATGGATAAAATATTGTCAATCATTCAGCTATAATTTAGTATAAAAAAGCAATAAATAGGTTTTGGAGCCAATAAAATCCAATATTATATCCCAACTTAATTCTTCTGAGTCATGTGTTGTTAAGGTTTTTTTGATCGCTTTAAGCACTGGTATATTGGCTTGAAAGCTATCTCTTGCCAGTAGTTTTAACATTTCGTAACGAGAGAGGGCATCTTGAACACAGTCGAGATATCTTTTGTCGCCTTTCTTATGCACGATATAGTTCATAAATTGTGGATCGTCTGGTAACTTGGCGATGTAATCAGCTGACTGTTCTTCGAACCCCATTTTTCTTAACAATACGGCTCGTTCTGTAAGGGTAGGAAGAGTAATATCTACTTGTACGGGTAGTGTATGTGCTGTTAACCTATCCCAGGCGGATCTTAAATTTACATCCGCTCTATCATTCACCCAATCTTGGTGGTGAGAACTCAACATTAGGTTTCCACCGCGCTGTCTAAGTTCAACTAGTCTTTTCAGAATCGCAAGATTTCTAGCTAAATGATCTGTTAATGACAAAGATCTAACTTTTCTTGTTGAGCCAGCAAGGTAGTCTGCGCTATCGTATAGTACTGTCATTCCATTATCTTCAGCACTATTGATGGCTTTAATTATCTCGTCTGCTTTTGTGCTTGAATAATGACCATTGATATTCACATATGGTATGCCCTTTGACCGCATAATTGCTCTGGCCCCGTATAATAAAGTACTTTTCCCAGCTCCTACAGTTCCAATTAATGTAATCCCACCGTGTCGGTCTAATGAATCCACAAGCATGTGTGAATGTTTAGGGAGCCATAATTCTTCACTTAGAGTATCAAGCTCGCTGGTTTTTTCCCCTTTATACCAGGATATGCCATTCTTCGGATGAAAGGATTCTCTGTTACGTTCTAAAAGAGGCAATGTTCCCTCCATAGGTAATTGAAATCCATCTGTTAATGCTTCTGTTCTTAACATGATTATAAGGGATTAGTAGATTTCTGCCCAGACTGTAGAACCGTTTCCATGAACTCTGCCTCGATCCGCTTCTTGGGAGATGATTGGCATAAGTGACCTAAATCCGCCCATAAATTTAGAATTAGAACCATCAGTTGAAAAAAAGTTTCTGTCAATATACATATACTCTCGACCATCTGTTTTATTGATTGCTATTGGTATTGGCATTTCAGGTTGAATAATGTAAGGACCTCTTTCTCGGAGGTTTTTCCTTAGGTCCTTCAAAAATCTCGGGTTATTTTTTGTTGCTCTTTCATGACCGTACCCTCCATAACTAGCCTGCATTGGTTTAGCTCGTAAGCGTACTTCTCCAGATTCTATTTGCGATGGGGGTATATCCTGTGATTTCAGGTATGTCTCAAAGTTTGGTGACTCGATATCATCAAAATCATAGACTGAGTAGCCCATATTTAATGTTGGCATATATGCCTTGGTATCGTTTATTCTTCTACTGTCACCAACTGACCATGACGGGTTATCCAAATTAAAAGTAAGAGTATGCGCTTTAATTATTCGTCTTATGTCTTCGTCAACTAATAATGGGTTTTCCACTAGTGTATTTGGTCTTCTCAATTTAGAGACAGGATCGGAGGTACGCGCATAGATCAGATATTCGCAATTGCCATCATTTTCTGCCAAATATTCAAGGAAGGCCTGAGGACCAAATAATCTATCAAAGCCTGATAGAGTCCGAACTTCAGCGTCTGTTAATATGTCTTCGTTACATTTACCAAACTCTGATGCTTTCATTGCCTGATACTTTTCGTCAGTAACTGCCAACAAGGCTATTGGTTTATCGTGCTGTACGCGTAAAGCATTTAAAGAAGAACGAAATTGTCTATTAAAATTGGTATCTTGCTGATCATCTGAAAAAATAAATTCTAAAAGTTGGTACATCGCTAATGAATTTTCTAATTCAAATATCCTCCCTCTCAATACTTCACGCACTCGAGATTCGTCTAACTCAGAGGCAGCTTGTAAAAAACTGGTTGGCAATCCAACCATGTCAATTTGTACCCAGCGATTAATGGGTGTTCCGTCTGATTGCAAACAATATTGATAATCTGTTTCCCACTCTCTATTTAATTCTACTAAAGGTCGAAACGCACAATTATATTCTGTGTATAAGTTTCCCAGGGCTTGGATAACAGTTCTAGGGTATTCGATTTTATATCCAGGTAATACTGAAAACGGACTTAAGTTTGATTTTATTTTACTATTTTCTGCTGTGGAACCTAATAGTGCGGTTTCGGGTATAGCTATTTGTTGGTTTAAATAAACGGAGAGTGATTCTATAGTCATATAATTTTATTCAAAAAAACCTCCCGATTTTGGGAGGTCTCCTTTCGGCGTAGGTTTTAAGTGGTGTTACCTAAAACAGACCTCCTTTTGTAATATTCCAAATAAGGAGCATACCCAGGAGGTAAGTAAAGATGACGAACATGAATTTTCTATCCAGTAATACGTTCATAACCTAGAGTATTCCAACTATTTTATAGAGAATTTGTTGGCATGTCAATACGTGAATCTAGTGTGCTATTGTCAAGCATGCGCGAGGCTGGTACAATTCAAGTCATGCGTACTTTGATTTTAGAATGTAATGAAAAAGTTGGTGATGAGGTTAGGATTGAAGGATTTGTCCAAACCAGGCGGGATCATGGCAGGATTATGTTTTTGGATGTGGCAGATCGGAGTGGGCAGATTCAGGTGGTATTGAGTGGGGAGTTGGTGGGGGATTTGCATCCTCAGGATGTGGTAGCGGTTGAGGGTAAAATTTCCTCAAGACCACAAAATTTGTTCAATTTGGAGATTGCCACCGGTAAAATCGAATTGCAGGCTGAAAAAGTGGACGTTTTATCAAAGGCGGCGGAGTTGCCGTTTGATATGGGTGGCAAGGATTTGGATCTGCAATTGCCGACGTTGCTTGATTACAGAGCTTTAACTTTGCGACATCCGAAGCAAAAGGATATTTTTCGTCTACAGGAGATTTTGCTGAAGGGTTTTAGGGAAGCCTCTCAAGAGTTGGATTGTACAGAGGTGGTGGTTCCGACAATCTCGGCTTCTTCGACTGAGGGTGGGGCTGAGGTCTTCAAATTTGATTATTTTGGCCATCAAGCATTTCTAACACAGAGTCCGCAACTATATAAACAGATGGTGGTGCCAATTTTTGAGCGGGTGATGACGATCGCTCATGCCTATCGATCTGAACCGTCGGTGACAACTCGTCATCTGACTGAAGCGACTCAGCTGGATATGGAGATGGGGTTTACTGATTTTAATCAGCTCTTGGATTTGACTGAGCGGGTGGCCCAAGTAATGTTTACAAAGGTTAATGAAGAGGGGAGTCAGATCTTGGAGAAGTTTGGAGTAGATAAGATTTTGCTGGGAAAATTTCCGAGGCTAAAACTGCGTGAAGCCCAGGAAATTATCTTTAAGGAGACGGGTCGAGATAATCGGCAGGAGAAAGATTTAGAACCCCAAGATGAGATAGACATTTGTGAGTGGGCGCGGAAAAATCATCAAACAGATTTTGTCATTGTGACTCATTTTCCAACCAAAAAGAGGGCCTTTTATTCAATGCCAGATCCGTCGGATTCAGAGTATAGCTTGAGTCATGACGTGCTGTTTCGGGGTTTAGAAATATTAAGTGGGGCGATCCGAATAAATGATTACGACCGGTTAGTCGAGGCGATTAAAGATCGTGGGATGGATCCGAAAAACTTCGAGCTGTATTTGCAAGCTTTTAAATATGGGATGCCGCCGGAGGGTGGGTTTTCCTATGGACTGGAGCGGATGACCAAACAAGCCCTGAAGCTTGGAAATGTGCGTGAAGCATCGCTTTTCCCGAGGGATATGGAACGAGTAGATTTGGTGTTCAATAAACAATCCTGATGAATTTCACTGCTTTGGCTGAAAGAGTGGCTGTCTTTTTTGGAAAGATAAAATTCGGTCTTTTGGCTTTATTGATTTTGGGGGCGGCCTTGCCGGGTCTTTTGTTGGTGGTGCAGTTGATAGAGGTGGCGCAACAGCGGGTGGTGTTAACGGCGGACGAGTTGAATGTTCGGGCCAATAATATTCCAAATGTGGTGAGTCCGGTTCAGGCAGTAGAGAGTCCTAAACAGCCAACTATTACGGATTTAGGGAAACTGGCGCCGGACTTTGGAGCTTTAGCAGTTTTGGCAGAGGATGTAAAAACTGGCCGGGTGTTGTTTGGAAAAGATGTTAGTGAACGCAGGTCGCCGGCCTCGACTACCAAGTTGATGAGTGCGTTGGTGGCAATTGAATATTATAAATTGGGCGATATTTTGACGGTGATGCCGGAGGATATCGTTGGCGGGTCGAGCATGGGATTGCATTCAGGCGAAACGGTGACATTTCGAGGTTTACTTTACGGGATGTTGTTGAACTCGGGAAATGATGCGGCTTTTACGATTGCCAGGAATTATCCTGGGGGTTTGAGTGGGTTTATTGAGAAGATGAATTTGAAGGCGAAAGAATTGGGGTTAAAGAATACTCATTTTCAAAATCCGGCTGGGTTTGACGGTAATACTCATTACTCGAGTGCTGAGGATTTAGCGAAAATTGCTACTGAGGCGGTTGAGAATGAACAGATTGCTAAAATTGTGGCCACAAAAGACACATCGGTTTTGGCGATGGATCGCTCAAAGGAGCATGATTTACATAACTTAAATCAATTACTAAATGAGCCTGGGGTGATCGGGATTAAAACAGGCTTTACTGAAAAAAGCGGGGAGAATTTTGTTGGACTAGTCGAGCGGGATAATCACAAAGTGTTGACCGTGGTAATGGGCAGCAATGACCGTTTTGGTGAAACAAAAGCCTTAATGAATTGGGTTTACTCCAATTTTGTCTGGGGTGAGTAGTTTCTATTTTTGAAGAATTAATACCGAAGTCAGGTTTTTGAAAAACATAATGCAGTCAGTTGAGATACAGTTGAAACGGAAATAGGTTATTAGAGATGGTACTGACAAAACATGAGTGAGCGTGAGATTAACCACGATAGATTCCCGCTTCCGCGGGAATGACACCAGAAAACAGCGCGAACGCTTTTTAAAAAATCTGACGAGGTGTTAGTTCTTCTGCCAGAGAACTCTACTTCGCGATGTAGTCGGAGGTGATGGCGGGGACGTAGCCGACGAAGTTGGGGCCTTCGAAGAGGTAGACGGGTTGGATGTAGGTGGGGTATTCGTTGGGTTCAAAATAGGCCAGGTAAACAGAGACGATCGAGACTCGGGTGGTTGGGGGGGTGACGATAATTACGCCGCGGTTATTTTTCAGATCGTCAAAAGCCGTTTGAGGAGATTTGATGGCATAGGTTGAATAATTTGATTCATCTGGTTCAAAGTAAACGTAGTCTAGTTTTGTAAAATGTTCTTCGTCATTGCCTGATTTTGAATAGACAGCTGTAATGAGTCCGCTGTTGTAAGTAGGTGTAACTATTTCCAGATCATCTAATTTGTCGGGCCAGAGGGTGATAGTGGCGTGGTTGCTGTCGGATTGATTGGTGCCCTCGTAGGTGACTTTAATGCGACCACTGCCGAGACTTCCTTTAAGAAGATTTTTATTGTTGAGAAAAGCTTTGAAATTGCCGCTTAGCTTAGATTGGTCTTCCATTGATTGATTGGTGGCATCAGCGCTGGGTGAGGCCTCGGCGCGTGACATATTAAAATTATTGGTGTCTAAACTAATAGTAATTTGGCCGCCGCCTAGATCCGAGAAACGATAGGTATTGGAGCTTAAAATATCTGGGCCGATGGTGAAACCCATTTTTTGGGCGAGGTTTTTGACCTTGTCACCGGCCAGCAGACTGGTTCCGAGTTGGGGGGTGACGTAAACTTTGGCGATGTTGGGTAGATTTTTGGGTAGGTTGCCGGTTTCAGTATCGAGAGAAAAGTTGTAATTGGAGGCCGAGGCGCTCGACTCTGGTAGTAGCAACTTGGGAAGGATGCCGAATTTGGAAGTTGGCAGGGAGATTTGAGGAGGGGGTTTTGGCAGATTGGTTTGGTAGATAACATACGAGGCCCAAGCGCCAAATCCTAAAAACGAGGTCAAGACAAAAGCGATCACGAATCGTTTGGTCAGAATGGCAGTTTGGGTGAGAGTCATAGGTTTACTCTGGCGCGGAGAGCTTAAGTCTATTATACTATGCTACATATGGCAGAAGTGAGAACAAGAATTGCGCCTAGTCCGACTGGTTTTCCGCATTTAGGGACGATTTATCAGGCGATGTTTGATTTTTTCTTTGCAAAAAAAGCCAAGGGCCAGTTCGTAGTTCGGTTGGAGGATACAGACAGGTCGCGATTTGTGGAAGGTGCGGAGGAGGTCATACACCAGGCTTTGGAGTGGTTTGGTTTGAAGCCGAATGAGGATCCTATCGTGGGTGGGCCGTACGGGCCTTATCGGTCGTCGGAGAGATTGGAGATTTATCGAAAATATGTTGATCAGCTGCTGGAGAGCGGACATGCTTATCGATGTTTTTGTAGTAAGGAGCGGTTGGATGATTTACGTAAATTAAATGAAGCGGAGAAATTGCCTTCGAAATATGATCGGCGTTGCTTTGTTTTAACCGCTGAACAGGTCAAGACAAATTTAGATCAGGGGATGGAATATATAGTGCGGATGAAAATTCCAAGTGATCGGACTCTGGTGGTGCACGACGCGTTGGTTGGAAATGTCGAGTTTGACAGTAATTTGATAGATGATCAGGTGATCTTAAAGTCTGATGGATATCCGACTTATCATTTGGCGGCGGTAGTTGATGATTATTTGATGAAGATTACCCATATTTTCAGGGGGCGGGAATGGTTGTCGTCGACGCCGAAACATTTGTTGTTGTATGAGTTTCTGGGATGGGAAAAGGAATTACCGATCTATATTCATTTACCGTTAATCTTAAGCGGTGAAGGTCCGGGTAAGTTGTCGAAGCGGGAAGGACATGCGTCGGTTGATTTTTATCGGCATGAGGGGTATCTGGCTGAGGCGGTCTTAAATTATTTAGCCAATTTAGTTTGGAATAATCCGAGCGGTAAAGAGATTTATCCGATTGAGGAGTTTATGGAGGCGTTTGTTGTGGAACCTTTTAAAGTCAAGATTACTTCCCAGGGGGCACGTTTTGATTTGAAAAAATTGGAGTGGATGAACGGGGAATATATCAGAGCGATGTCAGATGAGGAGTTGGACAGGCGGCTGTCGGAGTATCTGGTGGACCATCCTTCCAAAGATAAACTTCGCCCATTGATCCCGTTAGTGAAAGAGCGGATCAAAAAGTTGTCGGATTTTGGGCCGTTAACTAATTTTTTATTTGAGGGGATGGAGTATGACAGATCGGTGTTTAATAGAATTAAGATTGAGGATCAAAAAGCGGTTTTGGAAAAAGTGGTTGAAGAGTTGGAACAGATGGTTAAGCCTTGGGATGCTAAAGTTTTTGAGGAAACTTTTCGAAAAATAGCTGAAGAGCAGAAATTGTCAGCCTCTGATATGTTTCAATTAATCCGGGTAGCTTTTTCCGGTCAGCTTGTTACACCACCTTTGTTTGAAATAATGCAATTTGTCGGAGAGGATGAGGCGATAAAAAGAGTCAAGGGTGCGATTAGTTTTTTATCGACGTAATTTTACCGAGTGTCATTCCAGCGGAGGTCGAAGATCCCCGGATGGGGGCGGGAATCTAAAGACTTGGATCCCCGATTGGATTGGGGATGACAGCTGGGAGTTAGGTTTTTATTTTGTCGATTTTCGAAGCTAGGATGAAATCGTTTTCGGTCAGGCCGTTGGCGTTGTGAGTCATCAGCGAGATGTTAACCTTTCCCCAAGTGAAGCAGATGTCGGGATGGTGGCCTTCCTCCTCGGCGATGTCACTGACTTTATTGACAAATTTTAAGGCCTCTTTGAAATTGGGAAATTTGAAGTCTTTGGTGATTTTATTCAAGGAAGAGCTTTGCTCATTGCCGATAATAAACCAACTGGGGACTTGTTTTAACATGTCACTGGCTTGCTTAGGTGACATTGGCGGCGTGCCAATTTCACAGGGCAGGCACTTTTTAGTTGATAAATCCGACATGACTTAGTTGGTGTAGTGACTTTTGACCTGGAAGAGGATGTAAAGGGAGATCAGTGAGCCGATCAGAAAATTGAAAAGATTGAGTTGAAGCAAGCTGGAAAGAGCGCTTAGTAAAACTGAATAATAGACTAGATACCAAGCTTTGTTGGTTCTTTTAAATAGACCGGGGATAGCCAACGCTTCTAAAACCAGCGTGACTGCCAGGACGATCATTGCCAAAATATAGTTAAAACCAGCTCCAACGCCACCGAGGAAACTAAACGGCGCTAAAAAAGTACCTAGGCCGAGTAAAGCTAAGACTAGAGGCAAGGCGAGAATAAACAGGACCAGTATAATCCAGGGTCCAAATTTGACGATTGCCTCTTTGGCGTTTGGCGGTAGGGCCGGGGCTTTTTTGACAAGGTAAAGGTCGATGGTGGTTTCGAGCTGGTTCAAAGCTGAGTTATTGATAAACGGACTGGCCATTAGCCTCACGTTATCTCATTCCAGGTGTCTTGTCAATGAGCAATTAGGTTCATTTTGTGCTAAAATTTGAGCACCTTGCGGGATCGTCTAATGGCAGGACGACAGATTCTGGATCTGTCTATCTAGGTTCAAATCCTAGTCCCGCAGCACAGATTGACGGTATTGTGGCAAAAGAAGTGCATCATACGGTTGCTTAAAGCTAAATTGTAGTTTTTCTTCCTTCAAAACTAGGTTCTGAATTAAGAGGCTTTGCGCGGCTTATAGAAAGCGCAAGCTTATCGGAGAAAAAGTACATGCCCCCATTCATCAGAAGGGAAAAGAAAAATGCCATGTAAATACCATCTCTACCGCCAAGAAAACCACCAAGCGTTACCAAAATAACGCTTAAGATACCAAGAAGAACAAATGTTTTAAGAATACTATTCATGGTTTCGTATGGTATTTTAGCACAAACTTCCTTACCTCCTCAACAATTAGAACACTGGAAGCGGTAGCAACGATCAGGATCCAATCTGAGGGATTTAAAGGAACAGTGTGCAGGATCTTTTGCATAAAGGGTAAATAGATTGCCCCAAGTTGTAGAACAATAACCACACCGGTCATCAAGAGCATAAATATATTTGTCAAAAACTGCCTGCTGAAAACTGAAGCCCTATTACTTCGAGCGTTCCAGGCATTAAACCATTGAAAGACTGCCAGTGTTGTAAAGGACATAGTCAAAGCTTTGCTCAAATCCTCCCGGAAGAAAAGACTAAAAACAAAGAGCGTTCCTACCATCATTGTAACACTTATCAATAAAATCCTCCAAACTGCCAAGGCGTCAACTAATTTCCTAGCGGATTTTACAGGCTTCTCACGCAGAAGATCTTTTTCTTTTGGATCCAAAGCTAAAGGTGTACTCAAAAGTCCGTCGCCTACCAAATTTACCCAAAGAATTTGTATGGGTAACAAAGGCAGGGGCCAGTTGAGTAAAAGTGTTGTTGAAATAATCAATATCTCGCCTGCTCCGGTTGAAAATAAATACAAGATTACCTTCTTAATCGTTTTATAAATTGCCCGTCCTTCCTCAATGGCAGCCACAATACTGCTAAAGTTATCGTCAAGCAGTATAATATCGGAAGCTTCTTTGGCAACATCGGTGCCTATTTTACCCATGCTGACCCCTAAATCTGCCGCCACCAGAGCCGGGGCATCGTTTACCCCGTCACCAGTCATTGCGATAATCTTGCCACATCTTTTGTAGCTTTGAACGATTTTCAGTTTATGTTGCGGTGTTACCCGTGCAAAAATTGTAGTAGACAAGATTTTCTTGTCCAACTCTTCATCCGACAGATCTTCCAAATCTTCTCCGGTGAGTATCAAATCACCCTCGCCGTAAATTCCGGCTGCATGAGCAATGGAGGTTGCGGTTGCCTTATGATCCCCGGTGATCATGACAACTTTTAACCCCGCATTTTTTGCCTGCTCTACGGATTGTTTGACATTGTCCCTTAGAGCGTCCTGAATGCCAAACAAGCCTGCAAAAACCAAATCCGGTAGTCCATCATTATTAATCGTTGCACCAGCAAATCCGGCAGCCACCATGCGTAGTCCTTCCTTTGAAAACTGCTCGATTGTTCCTGCAATCGTTTCTTTTAACTCCTCAATAGGTACTTTTTTGCCGTCTTGCGAAATTGCCTGTTTGCATTTTGCCAAAATCACCTCGGGAGCGCCAATAACCACTGTATAAGGGGTTGAACCTTTATTAAATGAAGCAGCGAGAAATTTTGTTTCTGATTTAAAGGCTAGTTTGTCTATTTCTTTAAATTCCTCTGTCATTTTTTCTTTCCTCAGACCAAGTTTTTCTGCAAAGACCAAAATTGCTCCTTCCGTCGGATCACCGGAAATTTTTGCCTCCCCATCCATCTCTTCCCGATGGATCTTGGCTGAGGATGCCAGCATGCCAATTTCGGCCATCTTGAAAAATGCCGGATAAGACGTAAAGTCATTTACTTGTTTACCGTCTAACTTCACTTCACCACCCAATAAATAACCTTCACCGGTAATCTCAAAAACGTCTTTTCCGCAATAAACTTTTTGCACCATCATCTCGCTTCGGGTAATAGTGCCTGTCTTATCTACAGCGATTATTTCCGTTTGTCCCAAAGCCTCAACAGCCATTAACCGCTTCACCAAAGCGTTGCGTTTTGCCATCCGCCAAACGCCCGTTGACAAAACTAGCGTTAAAACAACCGGTAAGCCTTCAGGTACTACCGATACCGCCAAAGCCACTACTGTAAAAAACATCTCGGATATCGGTTTGCCTAAAAGTATACCCACAACAAAAACAAGAGCACTGACCGCCAAAACAACGATCACGATCAAACGCGACAGGCTGGCGATATCTGCTTTGAGAGGCATTTGACTGTCAATTTTTTCTATCTCCTGGCTGATCTTGCCTACAGCAGTAGCCACACCCGTTGCTACCACCAAAGCTTTTGCTTCCCCACCTATGACATACGAACCTTTAAAAACCATGTTTGACTGATCGGATATGGGTAGACTCGCGTTCTCCAAGACAGTCTCTTTTTTATAAACAGGCGTGGACTCACCGGTGAGAGATGACTCATCTATTTTTAGCTCATTTGCAGATATAATTCTGGCATCAGCAGGCACCTTATCTCCTTCCCGCAAGACTATTACGTCTCCAGGGACCAGATTTTCGGCATCAATGATCTCTTCCTTGCCATCCCTTACTGCTACCGCATTGGTTTGGATAAATTTTCTTAAGGCAGCCAAGGTATTTTGGGCTCTGCCTTCCTGAAAAGTGCCAATAACCGCGTTA
>CAZXEW010000063.1:0-4467 GCA_964640215.1 uncultured Gammaproteobacteria bacterium | reverse complement strand
AGAAAACCTGCTCCTGACCCTATCTCTATAACCACTCCTTTGGGTAATTTTGGTTCAGTCAATATTCTGTAAAAAGAAACATATATCTTGTTTAAGAAACTTTTCTCATTAATTCTTTTTTTGTGTTCAAGAAGTGACTCTAAACTATTTGGATCCATAAAATTTTAATTTAAAAATTGGATTTTCTCGCCATGTCGATATTTCTGTGTCAGATCAATCATGTGGCCACTTTTGGGGTTTAGAGTTTTATCGATATTTTTATCGAATTCATAATCAAAGACGTAGACATTCTCTTTTGCCCCCCAATACTTACTCTCCCATCCATTAGGTTCTGAAAGAACTTCTGTGCCCGGGTGATTGCTAAATTCAGTTATTATCGGCGCTGGCCAACTCAAATAGGATGGTACTATGATAACTGTATTATTATTAAACTCCAAGGAGCGTGATTTTGTATAACTTAAAAAGCTTCTAATCATCTCTGATTTATATTGTACTAAGTCTATCCGTGTCCACACTAAAGAAGTATTATAAAAGACATAGCCGCCAAGAATAATTATCGGAATAATCAGTGAGGCTATCTTTTGCTTGTTAAAAACAACTTTTAAGATAATACCCCAGCATATTGCTGCTAGCAGTGATGGGACAAAGAAAAATCTATCCGCGCCATAATATTTCAGGGGGTTAATCCTCGTGTCAACATACATATACATCAACATCGAACCTATCATAGCCAAAAAACAGCTTAGATATAAAATTATAAGATCCTTCCTTCGTTTAAAAACCATTAGTCCACCCAGAGTATAAAATATCAGAGACACCAATGTAAAAAAGGGCACAACTGAGGCATAAGGTTCTGACTCTGGTCTGCTGAAAATAATTTTTGTCGTAAATTTTATTAAATCTATAGGAACAGTTATCAGTGGGATTTGATATAGCACTCTATTTAACAGATCAGGTTCGGCTGTTAAAAATTGCAAAAAATTTCTGGTCGGTGCCTGTTCACCTCCCCTGGTTATGGACAAAGTTACCAATAAATAAGGCAACACCACTCCTACCAAACTCAAAAAACTATTAAGACTTATTTTTTGATGTAAGAAAAGCAAGCTCGGATAAATAAAAAACAAAGGTAATGCTATCGAGGAGAAATGGCCCATCAATAGTGCCAATGATAAAAGTCCTAGGGATATAAAATAATATCTGATTCTTTTCTGATCATAGAATTTAAACAAATAGTAAAATGCAAAAATAACAGGAACAAAATTAGGCACCCGCTGGACAAAACGCTGGTAGTTACCATCAGCTATCAGATAAAATGAGCCAACGTAATTTGCCAAAAAAAATACCCCTGAAAAAAAACCGACTAATTTACTCCTGGTAATCGCTGCTACTACAAAGTAGACAGTTATATAAAGGACACCTAAAATTATCAGTTCAAGAAACATATAAGCTTGGATATTATCCTTAAAAAAGGGTGGAAAAATATCAAATAACAACCGCGCAAAATTATCATAATTATGAACATCAAGTTTAATCCGTTGAGAGTTTACGAGATCAAGTTCTCTATTAAAATAATAGTATCCTTCCCCCTGAAAAACCTGGTTTAGGATTTTATGCCAAACTAACCATGTCAAACCGATAATGGAAGTAATTGCTAGAAAATTTTTATCCCAAACTGTCTTAGTCCGTGTTTTCATCGATTGCAGTTACAACGATATCGCCAGGGATTTGAATATTTGATAACATTATTTTAGTCAATTTTGTGCCTCCTGCGGGTATCGAGATTGTATAATGGTGAGGCAATCCATCATAGGTAACCTTTATTTCCGAGTTGTTTTCAGTCAACCACCGATCACTTTTATCAGACCACCAAAAATACCTTAACTTACCTTGATAATTTAATAGCCCCAATTCCTCATCGAAAACAGATTGCTGGGGGATATATCCAAACGGATCTCTCAAAAAATATTCAGTCTTATTTAAATCAAGCTGCGAATACTCGGCTGGAACGGGCATCAATTCGGCAATCGCCGGGGAATCATTATTGAAAGTTTCTAGGTAAGTTACTCTAACGAAACGGACTAACTGAGGTTCAAACTTGACTACCTCAATCTGCCCACCATCAATACGTTTTCTGACTGTTACCCTTTTCAGTTGGCGCCAATCCTGACTATCCTCTGAACCCTCAATTAGATAATCCACCGGGGTAGTATCGGCAAAACCGTTGACCCAAAATAAGCTGTCAATCATCAGTAGCTCATGCATATCTATCGAAACCACCGCCGGATTTTTTTGCCAAAGCGTCCGATCGCTTTGCCAAACTGTCCCAAAATCTGAATCATGAATATTCTCGACAACTCTGTCTGACCACTCATCACTACCTGTATAACTGAAATTTCTAGCTGACAGTTCTTTGTACCTCCCATATCTTAAAGTCGTATTTCTTAACTCTAGTGGGTACGTCACAATGACGTTGTCAGTATCAGTTCGATGGTATGGATAACTGAACAAGCTGGTATCAACCCTTTTGGCTTGAATAGTCAAATCGAGGGTAATCGGCCCAACTGAGGAAATCGGGTTATTTATATCTAAAACAATATCATCTTGTTTAACAGACCTCATCATCGATTTATCAAGACTCAGTTTAGACAAAGCTGGCAAATTGACCTGAATAGATTCTTGACCTCGTCCACTCTTTAATACCAATCTTAGCTCATCAGTTGTATTAACCAATCCTTTTTTTGAGTACCAAAAACTATAGATTTTTTCAGTTGGGATTTGCTTGGCCTTAACTACCTGCCTCAAATCGTCAAAGCTGGTGACCAAATCAAAGTCATATCTGTCCAGTCCAAACCTCCAGGCAATTGCAGCAGTTTCCGGCATTTGTGACGAAGAAATTGCATCAGAAAACCTAACCTTTATTAAAGGGCTATCCTCAAGATCAAAATACAACACTCCCCCAAGTTGCACCCTTACGATTGCTTGTCTCAGCTGATCATGAAAATTAGCAATCGGCAAACTGCGTTCATTAACAATTTCTCTCTGATTAACGATGTTCATGAATAAATTTAACGAGCCCCATCCTAAAATTAACACATAAATTAATTTTCTTTTAGATTGGGTAGCGATTATTGCCAACACTCCAATTAAACCCACATACGAGTGGACTAAATAGCGGCTATTATAAACTCCAATAAATAAAGTCGGATCATAGATTATATAAGATAAAATATTAGCTACAGCCAGTGCCAGTAAAAATACACATAGCTTGGTGGTTTGATTCTGTTGCGATAATCCGTAAATAATTATCGCCAGTATTACCAATCCTCCCACAAATCCCACCAGTAAACTTAAATACGGGGTTGTTGGCGGCAACATTAGATAAATTTGACGGCTAACCATCAACCAGACCAGTGATATTAAAACATATCCTAATTTGGTAATTTTGCCACTTCTTGATAATCTAAAAACCATCCAGCCAAAAACCAGAAACAGCCCGCCGTTGATTGCTAAAATTTGATGATAAGGATTAACAATTATTTTCGATGCTATTACTGACACGATAGATAATAATTTATCTGGAATGATCAATTGACCTAAACCAGTAAATAGTGACCAGCTGTTTTCCAATTTACCGCTTAAGATCAATCCTATATTACCGACCGCCTCACTCAAACGAGAATCACCATTTAGCAGATATACTAAACGAAAGATTATAAAAAACGGGATCACCCTTAAAAACGACTTCACTAATGTATTAACCCGCAGTGAGGCTAGTCCAAAGATAACCTCAAACAATATCACGCCTGCAATTAAATAGTGGAATCTGACGAAAACTAACTCACTAGACAACCAGAAAATTATTAGCGCCAAAATATACCATTGCCATCTTCCACTCTTTAACAATTTCCAATAACTAATTATCAAACCACATAGTAATACGACACCGAGACTCGATGACACGCTATTAAATAATCGAATAAAACTATCCGAGGTGGCGTAATTGGCTGCAAATAAAACCGACGCCAGCCGACCGGTATTTTTGTCAACTAGAGTTTTAAACAACCAATAGATTGAAAATGTCGCCAACAGGTAGCAAACCAGTGCCAAACCAAAAAAAAGACTTATGTTGTACCCAAATAGGCGGTAAAATACATAATAAGGTGTTGCAGTATATCGGTATGGTCCTTCCCCAAAAATACCTCTTCCCAAAAAACCGACCGGCTCATCAATATGAGACAGTTTAAACATTAAGGCATTATCATCTTGCCAGGGTTGCATCAGGATAATTTGGCCAAAGGAGATGACAACCAACAAAGTCAAGATAATCAAAAAATATTTATCTAGAAATTTTCTAAAAACTTCGGTCATTTTTTTTGTTACAACAAGAACTGATACCACATGCGTAAGCTTGTGGTTGTTCATATGATATAATCAAACCGTGAAGCAGCTAGCATCAATCCTAGTCAT
>CAZXEW010000062.1:0-6550 GCA_964640215.1 uncultured Gammaproteobacteria bacterium | reverse complement strand
CTGCTCAGCCAGCTCTCTAGTTACCGTTAGTAATTTAAGATCAACAAAGTCGAGTCCGGCTGCTTCAAAACGTTTGATGATCTCCCCGACTAAGTGGCGGTTCATCGCGTCCGGTTTTATTACGACTAAAGTTTGCTGTTTCATGGGTTTTTGATCTCGGTATCTTGGATAGTATACGCGCCGCTCTCATAAACGTCAACCAAAGCAAAGCGGGGCGACTGGGCGTTACGGGTAGAGGTGATAGCACCAACGGTGGTCATGTGGAGATTGGTTTTGGGTTCAACGTAGCTGGTGTAAAAATGGGTGTCTCCGGCTATCAGCTCGGTAACTTTATATTTTTGAAGGAGATTGATCAAGTCTTCTGCCTGGGTTTTGAGTTTAGAGTCGACTTTGCCGTAAATATGGTCGGATGAGGGATGGTACAGCGGAATACCGGTCAGAACGAAGGTTAATTTCGAACTCTCGCCGGTTCGCTGGAGTTCCTGTTCGATCCATTTTTTCTGGTTTTCATCTATACCTAAATAGTTATCACTATCAAATAATATAACAAACCGTACCTCCTGATAACCGAAAGAGGTATAGGGTGAGCCGAAAGTATGCGAGTAATTGGTTAGGGATTCGAGTTTGCGATTTCGTGAATCCCAGAGATCGTGGTCGCCAGCAGTTGAGTAAAAAGGTAGTCCACTGGCATCAAAAACAGCCTTAGCAGCTTGCAATTCTTCAAGAGTGCCAACATCAGAGTAATCGCCAAGCCCAATGACAAACTTGGCATCAGCCTGTTTGGCTTGTTCTAAGGCTTTTTGGAGGTTGTTGTTATCGTTATGGGAGTCGGTAACGACGGCGAAGCGAAAGCTCATAGCTCCTGTCGGGGTTGGGGCGTTTTGGGAGTTTGGGGAGATTGGGGAGTTTTTAGTGAATTTAGCCAGGGTGTGGGTGGGATCAAAACTGAGGGCTTTAGTGGTGATTTTATAGAGCAATTCGTTGCTGAACAGGCTGTTTGAGAGAGTTTTTGGATCGATTTTAAGCGGGTCATAGCCAGAAAAGCTTTTAAGAGCTTGGTAGCCAAATAGAAAGAGTATGGTTAGCACGACCAGGCTTAATATTAAGCGGAAAATGGTAAATAAGAAGTTGCCCCGATGATGTTGCTTTTCCGAGTGGCCAAACATACTTTAAGTGTAACAGGGATTCGTTGGCGGTTCCAGTTAAGGTATAATCGGCTGGTGATAATAATTTTAGATAAAGTTGCTATAGCTGACCAACTCGAGAAGATGGGTTTTGAGTATGGACGCTATATTAAAGTGGTTGTCGATATTGAAAAGGGCATCTTAGCGGGTGGGGCGGCTATGCATTATGACGAAGAGCGGCTGCTGTTAGAATATGGGTCTCAACAATCAAATTTGTGGGGTGGCGGTCTTGACCTTGAGACTGGGGAGATTGATTACGATTCGATGATCAATATCAGACCTAGCGACGGTAATCCTAGCCGGACGATCGTGTCTAGGGAGATTCGATTAAAGTTTAAAAAGATTGTCGAGGGGTTGATTATCAATGAATCAGAAGTTGCCAGTTAAGGTACAGGTCTTGAATATTTCGTTGAACCTGTCCCGGATTGGGGAATGGATAGCGGTAGATTTTGAAGGAAAAAGACCATTAATTGATCAGTTTTATTCTCAGACTATTCAATATTTGGGAGAGGTTCCTTTTAAAGATTTGAGTATTAGTTTGCGAAAGACTCTAGGGAGGTTTAAAGCCGAGATTAAGCAGTTCAGGCTAGATAAGATCAAATCTGAAGACCGTCTACTGGTGTCTGAAAGGCTGCTAGCTTGGGCCAATATTCTCCAACATCGGGCTAGTCTTTAAAGGGTCGGGAGTAGATCTTTAATGAAGACTTCAAGAACGGTAGCGAAGCCTTGTTGTACCTGCTGGTCATCGGGATAAAAAGCTGGCAGATATTGCCTTCGATCCTCTCCCCAACCTGCAGCGGCTAGAGCGATCTTGGTGGGGTCGCTGCTTAGGCTGTGCTCTAGTGGTAGGAATAAGTAGTAATCATTTTCTGTTTGGTCGAAGGTTTTTTTTATTCTTAATGCGCTTGTGATTGGTGATGACTATATGCGTATGATCCATCCCGATTTGAACGAGTCGGCTACGGGCGTGTTTGTCAAAAAAGTAAAAGTTGCCTTCAAAAGATGATGAAAAATCGGCTACATGAGAACGGATTGGGTGGAAACGGCTATGGCCCCGAGCCAGAGTGACCGTTCTGAGGGCTCTGATGGCTGGGGAGGCCAGTCTGGAAAGATCATCCAGAGTACGGAGGTGACTTTTGCTGGCAGATTTGTAAGCTTTTAAAACTTCATGCGTGAAGGAGTATTCAACTTGACTAATATCCTGGTTAAATCTCATATTAAGGATTATATCAGAATATATCTTAAAGAGTCAGTTCACATCTTATCCGGGGCTTCAATGCCTAATAGGTTTAAGCCTTGTTTAAGAGCTTGGCCGACTTTCTCAGCTAGGGCCAGGCGGAATGTCTCGGAGTCGGAGTCGATGACCTTGTGTTTTTGATAAAAGAGGTTGAAGGCTTTGGCCAGGTTGAGGAGGGCGTCGCAAAGCAGGTTGACTTGGTAGTTTTCAGCTGACAATTTGATGATGTCGTTTAGATAGACTAGCTGGAGCAAAATTACTCGTTCTTCTTGATTCATTTTTATATCTTGCGATATGTTTTGAGTCATTTTTTCAGTGGATTTTCGTTGGATGGAATTAGTTCGGACATAGGTATATTGGAGGTAAGGTCCGCTGTCGCCTTGGAGGGAAACTGATTGCTCTAAATCGAAGACGATGTGGGTGTTAGCTGAAAATTTTAGGTAGCTGAACTTAATTGCCCCCCAGGTGACCTGTTCGATAACTTTGGCTTTGTCCTCGAAATTAGCCTCGGACATAATTTGTTTTACTTTTTCGTAAACTAAGTCATGTAGTTTATCGATGGTGACCACATTGCCGGTCCGAGAAGACATTTTTCCCGAACTGAGATCAACTAAACCATAGCTAAGGTGGTATTTTTTGTTTTTCAGTTCCGGAAAGACCATTTCAATGGCTTTAATAACCACTTTAAAGTAACCGTCCTGCTCACTGGCAACGACGTGGATGGATTGGTCGTAGGGAAAGGTTTGATATTCGAGTTGGGCGAGGCCGATTTCCTTGCCTTCGTAAGTCGTGTTTCGGGCTGAAGTGATAAAAACCCGGTTGTGAAGGCCCATTTTTTCGCCAGGAAAGATGACTGCGCCTTGATCTTCGATAAAAACCGATCCAATGTGCTCTGAGACGATCTTTTTACCCGATTCATATACTTCGCTTTCAAAGAAACAACGATCAAATATAATATCTAGCTGTTTGTAGATAGGCTCAAAATATTCCAGACTCCAGGCTCGGGCTTGCTGATAAATATCTTGGTACTTTGGATCCTTTTGATAAAGGGCTATGTTGATTTCATCAATATCATTTTTAGCCGTGGGCTCTGTTTCGTAAGCGGTGTTTGCTTTAGAATAGGCTTTTCCTAAAAAGTTGGCTCTTTCCTGAGGATCGGAGGTTTGGGGAAGACCGCCTGCCTGGTTAATCCCCCAAACCGCTTTGGCGATATGTAGTCCGATATCACCCTGATAATTGGCTCGGAAGACTTGATGACCGTTGGACTCTAGAATGCGGCCAAGACTTTCACCTAGAATAAAAGTCCGTAAATGTCCGATATGGATTTCTTTGAGGAGGTTGATGTGGCCGTATTCGAGGAGGTATTTTTGAGGAGTAATTTCAGATCCTGGATGCACAGGGTTTACCAGGATGACATCTTGCAAGACTTGATTTTTAATGAAAAAGTTGAGAAATCCCGGGCCGGCAATTTCGATTTTTTCTAGGTATTCTCGACTCTCGACTCTGAACTTAAGTTGCTCTTTAATTTGATTAGCAATTTCCCCGGGAGAGTGCGAGGATTTTTTGGATTTTTGATTAGCCAGTTGCAGCGCGATATTTGATGAGTAGTCGCCAAAAGTCGGATTTTCCGGAATAGATACAACTATATCAGTGCTTTGATGGCCCAGAGACTGGATTGCGAACTTAATGTCCTCTATTAATCGCTGCTTCAACATATCTTTAAGTTTAACAAATCTAAAAGAGGAAGGGAAGTTTAGAGATTGGAAACGATCTGTTTTTCGATTGAAACGATTTTGATGTCTAATCTGGCGTTAAGAGCTTTAGTTACTTTTTCAAGAGTCTTGAGGGTGTAGCTGGTATAGTCTGCAGATTCGATCCGAGCTATATTAGATTGTTTGGTATGAACCAAGCGGGCTAGTTGAGTTTGAGTCAAACCTGCTTTCTTTCTAAGATCGTAAATTTTAAAGGCAATATCCCAGGCTTCATCAGCTTTATCGAGTTTTTCCTTGAATGAAGGATCGTCTTTAAGAATTTTTTGAATGGTTCGATCTAAATCATCCATTGGTCTGTTCATCTGAGATTTGTTCCTTTACTATTTTTAATCTTTCCCTAGCTACAGTTAGTTCATTTAGTGGTGTTTTTTGTCGTTTCTTAATGAATATATGCAACAAAATAATGATCTGTCCTTTCGTGAAAGTAAATAATATTCTGAGAATATTATTTTCCGATTTGACTCGGATTTCCCAGAGTCCGTCTTCTAAATGCTTAGAGAGAGGTTCTCTGTGGTAAGTTCGGTTCTTAAGTTTGTCTAAAGCTCTAAAGGCCCGTTGGGCTAGTGGATTATTTATCCTTTTTAAATCTAGCAGGAAATCTTCGACCGGTGCCCTTCCAGAGCTATTTTTAAAATAGATGATCTTAAAAACCATTTTGATTATATCAATTTTGATATGTTTGTCAAGGCTGGTTTTTCGGCGCGAGCCAGTTTTTGGAGATAAATAAACGCTCCTCCGAGTAGTAAGTAGCAACCGATGGACAAGTAAATGTTCCAGGTGTCGACGCGAAGGTAGGCAAAAGGTAACTGGTTGAAAAAGGTGATGATGTCGATAAAATAGGTCAATAAAATGTATGGGATCAGTGAGAATATCTCGGACAGAGGGCCAAGAATGATGGAGGCACCAAGAGCGACCAGGCCCGAGATCATGATCGGCGAGACGGTCCAAAGCACGAAAATGTTGGCAATCAAGCCGATTAAGCTGATTTGATGGAAATTAGCGGCGATAATAGGCATGGTTAGAAGCTGGGCTGAGAGCGAGACGGCCGCCGCTTCGCGGATGGTTTCGGGCAAGAATTTGAGAATAGGAGTTAGGTTTTTAGCCACCACCAGCGCGCCGAGGGTGGCCATAAATGACAACTGGAAGGAGATTGAGAGCAGCCAATTGGGGTTGTAAATCAACATTCCTCCGCCGGCCAGGGCCAAAATCCACCAGCTGTCGCGGTCTTTTCCGAGCAGCTCGGCAAACAGAATTAGAAACGCCATGATGGCGGCCCGCAGAACCGGAACCTGGAGGCCGGTCAGTAGGCTATAGAAAATAATTAGTGCTAAGCTGAGTAGTATCGTTTTGCGGCGGCCTAAAAGGGTGGCCGCGGCCATGATGAAGCCGACCAGCATACTCAAGTTTTGACCGGAGACGACCACAATGTGAATGGTGGAAGTGTTAGTCAGGGCCAGTTTGAGCTCAGGTGGCAGTGGAGTTTGAACCCCAATTAGGATACCAGAAAGAATCGAAGCTTGAGTTTCAGGTAAGATGGTCCGGATTTGGTGATCGAGATAAAGGCTCAAGGGTTTGAGGTTTTCGGCCCATTCGTTGTAATCATTGTTGGTGTAGCGTTGATGAAGGCCGGCGATTGAATGGACCCGGAACAGAAAAATGACCAGAAATAGGCTCAAGATAAGGCTGATTTTAGGAGCGGACATTTAGTTTAGATCAACTAAGTCTTTGATTTTTAGGTAGACACTGCCTGAAACTATTTTTCGGGTTGACAGGTCAGCAAGATCGGAGTATGGGCGGCCGGTGATGATTTTTTGGGCAGTGACTGGTCCAATACCTGGTAAGGTATCAAGTTGGGCCGGGGTGGCTGAGTTGAGTCCGATTAAACCAGAAGTTGAAGTCGGGTTCGCGGTAGTCGAACTGGCATTAGTTTGAATGCTGGCAGTGACTTTTTCACCTTTGAATGGCAGGTAAATTTTCTGACCATCTGACAGCTTAAGAGATAGATTTAATACTTTTGATATATACTCCGGACTGGCTTCGTCCGAAAATCCACCGGCGGCTTTAATGGCATCCTCTAACCGGTCGCCGTTATTCAGGGCGTAAACTCCAGGTTGGTTGACAGCCCCTGAGACATTGACTTTGAGTTGATTTAGTTGGGTGTCAGCGGCTTTGACAATACTTTGGGTGGGGATGGCTTTTGGTTTGGCTGGTTTATTGGCGTAAATTCCACCGATGATCAAAACTACCCCTAGTAGGATTAAAACAATCGGGATTTTGTAGGTGTTGAGGAATGCATTGAACCTGTCCATGAACAATCGGGCAGATTGTCGCGTCTACGTCTAACGTGGCTTTGCAAA
>CAZXEW010000061.1:0-13956 GCA_964640215.1 uncultured Gammaproteobacteria bacterium | reverse complement strand
GCGTTGAAATAATTCAAGTGATAAAATTTTAAACTGCCTGGCTTGATTTGTCAAGAAGAAACTATGGGATTGATATAAATTAAAGATTGGTTATAATAACTGCTATGTTCTCAGAAAGAGATATCCGAGCTTGGTTTGAATGGCGTTCGGACCCCGAGCTTAGAAAACAGCGGATTATTGACCGCGAGCTGATGTTTGAGAGGATGTTTGGAGACGGTCGTTTTATTGACCTCCATGTTGCTCCATATTTTCGGGGCTGGCTGTATGGCGAAGCGCGAGATAAAGTTCTTCGAGAACAAGGAATTGATCCTAAAAAGGCTGCTTTTGGAAATATACCACACGAGGTAATGGAGATGCTAGCCTCTTATATGGAAGCCGATTCGGCGGGTTTTTTTAACTTTGAGGCTGGACGACTTTATTTAGGCCATACTGCTGAAGATGTTAGCGTCCCCACAAATGAAGCCTGGCATTTACGGACGTACTTTGTAAATGCTGCTACTAGAGAATCAACCAACCTAACGGCGCATCTAACTGCTCCTGATCTACACCCGGGAATGCCTATAGAGCCTGGGCCGGTGACTTATGAAATTCTTAATGAAGGACGCGAAGACCTACGAATTGGCGTAAGCACTTTGGTTTGTATCGCTGCGGTATCTTCTTTGAATTTTCATGCTAAGGTGAGAAGGGATGGAAGCTTTAATCAACAATACAGAGGGAAAATAGAAATCGGTCGGTATAGTCGTTGGTAAATGTAAGTTAGACTGCGGGGGTGTCTGTGTCAGTGATGTCGATGCGGGATTTGGAGCGGTCGGCGGTTTTTTTGCGGCCGACGATTTTTTCGAATTCATCTGAGTCCAGGGTTTCGACGTCAAGGAGCGCTGCAGCAACCTTATCGAGGTATTTTCGGTTTTTGCGGATGATGCTAAGAGCCCGGATCATGCCCTGATCGATCAGGCGTTTGATTTCGACATCGACTTTATCGTGGAGCTGCTGGGAGATATCCATCCCCTCATCGCCTTTTGACCACATCCCAAACATCGGCTGGGCCTGAACGTTGATCGGACCGAGTGAGGACATGCCGTACTGGGTGACCATGGCTTTGGCGATGGCGGTGGCGGATTCGATGTCTGAAGCGGCGCCGGTGGAGATGTCGTTGAAGACTAATTCTTCAGCGGCTTGACCGCCGAGAGCGGTAGCGATTTGCTCGATCAGGCGTGATTTGGTCTCATTAGAACGATCTTCAGTCGGCGGGAACATGGTGTGGCCGCCGGACATGCCTCGAGAAACGATTGAGATGCGGTGAACCGGGTCAACATTTTCCGAGAAATGACCGACGATGGCATGGCCAGCTTCGTGGTAGGCGGAGAGTTTGCGATCGTAGTCAGAGAGCATCCGTTTGCGCTGCGGACCAAGCTTTTCCTTGGTAGCGGCTTCTTCTAAGTCTTTAGCGTCGATGGCGGTTTTATTCTCACGGGCAGCTAAAATAGCCGCTTCGTTGAGCATATTGGCCAGATCAGCGCCGGTGAAGCCGACAGTGCGACGGGCGATTCTTTCGATTGAGACTTCTTTAGTGAAAGGCTTGCCCTTCATATGAATGGTGATTATGGCTTTGCGCTCTTCAAGATCAGGCAAACCAAGCACGACACGACGGTCAAAACGGCCGGGTCTAATTAGAGCTGGGTCGAGCAGATCAGGACGGTTGGTGGCGCCGATGACTATACAATGGTCATTGGGGGCAAATCCATCCATTTCGACCAGGATTTGATTGAGGGTTTGTTCTCTTTCATCGTGACCACCGGAGATACCCATGCCGCGCATGCGGCCAATTGATTCGATTTCGTCGATGAAAATGATCGAAGGCGCGTTTTTCTTGGCGGTCAAGAACATGTCTCTAACTCGGGCTGCACCGACTCCGACCAGCATTTCCATAAATTCCGAACCGGCGATTGAGAAAAAAGGCACACCGGCTTCACCCGCCACAGCCCGTGAAAGCATGGTGTTATGATTGATAAATCCGTTACCTATAAAACTATGGGTTTTGGGAATAGTAAAATCATATACCTGACCCGTTGATTGGTTTTTTTCTACTACTTTTGAAAAGAAAAGTTGGGCTTCGAGCAAATTATTAAGGTAATCTACATGTGGAATCTCAATCTGATAATTTGATACATTTTTTAGATATTCTGTCAATGTCGCCCTAGAAACGCGCCCTCTCCTTTTAACCTTATCGATAGTCTTTGATAGCCTTTCGTTGCTGAGTTTTTGTTTTGACAGGGTTTTCCAGGATTCGACCACAAGGTTGCTAACCCCAGGAATGATATCGATATTGGTGTTTGTTTTTTCAGTTTTCTGGCAGTGAGTGTATAGCAAATTCTGTTTCCTAGTTAACCTAAACCCGACTTTATTAGCAAATTCTCTAAAGAAAGCTCCGGTTAAAGTTATTCTAAAGACATCACGGTAGTAACCGTTTTCGTGTCGGCCCTTAATATTGAGGCTAGAAATTATACCTATATTTAATAGCAGCATTTGGACTTGTCTAGCCATTTTTTGGCTGACTGTGGAATATTCGAAGGCGGCTCGTTTTTTTTCAACACTAGCATCAGTATCAAAGAGTCCTTGCAAGAAAGCTATTTGAATATCTTCTGGAGCTTGTAATATGCTGGCAGGGATGGTTTTATCAAAGGAAAGTAGATAGGATATACCTAGATTATATAAATACTTTTTAAATTGCCAACTAGACACCAGATATGATTGTTTATTTTCATAGACTACATTTTTGGGGAAATATTTTGTGACGTAATCTTTGAAAAATTTAATGATTTCATCGTCGATACTGGTTAGACCAATTCTGCCAGCATGGCTCAAGTTGCCATCGCCGGTCAATAAACCTAAAAGGTAAGCGGTATCTGCATCCATTAGACCAGAATTACCAAAAGCTCGTTGTCCAAACTGAATCGCTAAGTAATCCCCTGGTTGAATTTTAGATAGTTGTTTAAATCTTAAACGACCATCATCGGACATCACTACCACAGGATGCTCAGGCGTACCTTCTAAACTAAATCCTTGATCGGTTCTGATTTGATAAGTTTTTTGGTGCCCTAGATCGAACCAGTGAGAGGCATATTGTTTTTCCGGGGTAACATTCTCTATATTAAAGCTGGTTAAGCCAGCTCCATAAGCTTTATTATTTTTGTCATCTACGAAGTAATACTTTGGAACATCTTTTATCTCCATTAAACCTTTGTTAGTCCAGATATAGGTATCGCCGGTAACACATTTTCCGGTTCCGGCTGGACCGACCAGTAAAACGCCTTTAGGGATGCGGGCGCCGAGGGCTTTAAATTTATCAGGAGTTTTCAAAAATTCGACGACTTCGGATAGTTCCCGTTTGGCTTCGCTTACCCCCGCGACATCAGCAAACTTGACTTGGGGGGCGTCTTTGGAGAAAATTTTAGCTCGGGATTGACCAAACGAGAAAATGCCCTGGGCGCCCTCCCTGGCTTGGCGAAAAATAAAGAAAAAGATCCCTGCCATCAGTAAAATTGGTAAAATCGTGCCTAAAATAGACACCCAGGCTTGCTGCCAAGACATATCTTTGATGTCGATCTGGACGCTTTTGGGGTCAACATCGGAGTTTTTGAGGATTTGATAGATAGACTGGCCGCCCTCTTTGTGAGCAATGGCGACTTTGTCGGGTTGGCCTTCCCGGTAATTGACCTCAACTTTATCCCCTTCAACCACGATTTTGTCGACTTTTTTGTCTTGAATATCGTTGATGGCTTGGGAGAGGGCGATCTCTTTGCCGGTGGTGCCGGAGCCAGAGATGTTGACCAGGAAAATAAGGGCGGCTAAGCCGATAAGGACATAAATAGCAAAGCCTTTGAGAATAGCTGTCAGGCGGTTTTGGGGAAGCTTGGGGGTTTTTTTGCGGTTTAGGTTGTTTACTGGCATGGGAATCCACGTTTGACGTGGCGGGGGTTATTGTACTAAATTCGAACGTAAATTGCTAGCCGCAGGCTGAGAGTTATTTTATTTTAACACCGGTTGGGACTGGTTTGGTCGGAGATAATATGACTGCTCCATCTGGAGTGTCGGCGGCTAAGATCATGCCTTGGGACTCAAGACCCATCATGGTCCTAGGCTCAAGATTGGTGATGACGATGACTTGTTTTTGGAGTAACTGCTCTGGAGTGTACCAGGCTTTGACGCCGGATAAAACCTGGCGGGGTGTATCTTCGCCGAGGTCAATTGAGAGTTTATAGAGTTTGTCAGAACCCTCGATCTGTTCCACCTTGAGGATGGTGCCGATTTTAAGTTCGACTTTTTTAAAATCATCGATGGTGATCATGAAGGTTAGTCAAAGTAGTCCAGCTTCATGGCTTTTTTGACTTCAGCTAAAGTTTTTTGGGCCTCTTGGCGGGCTTTGGCAGTGCCGTCTTTAAGGATTTTTTGGACTAGTTCGGGTTGTGACTCAAATTTAGCCCGGCGCTCCCGGATGGGAGCAAGGAAATCGTTGAGGACTTTGACTAAAAATTGCTTGACTTCAACATCCCCAACCTGTCCTCTTTTATATTCTTCCTTGTATCTTGTCACTTGTATCTTGTCTCTTTCCTCGGCGAAAGCATCGAGGTAAATAAAGACCGGGTTACCCTCGACTTTGCCTGGATCAGTTGGATGGATACGGTTGGGGTCGGTATACATGGACATGACTTTTGCCTCAACTTCCTCTGGCGAGTCGGATAAATAGATGGTGTTGCCGAGGGATTTGGACATTTTAGCCTGGCCATCGGTACCGATCAACGTGGGAACATCACCAATTAATGGCTCCGGGATAACAAAAGCTTCACCGAACTGGGCATTAAATTTTTGGGCGATATCCCTGGCAAATTCAACGTGGGCTTTTTGATCTTTACCAACAGGTACCAGATTGCCTCGGATGGCTAGAATATCTGCGGCCATTAAGACCGGATAGTAAAAAAGGGCGACCGTATCGAGAGCGCCTTGGTCGAGCTTTTCTTTGAGTGCTGGCTGGCGAGCGATGACTGCTCTGGGCGAAATTGTGCTTAAATAATAGGAAATTTGAACAATTTCAGGGACGCCTGATTGGAGAAAAAAAGTCACTTTTTCGGGTTCCAAGCCGACCGATAAATAATCCAATACCAAACCCTGGATATTATCTGCGAGCTGGCTGGTTTTATCAAAGTGAGTTGTCAAGGCATGCAAATCGGCGACCATGATAAAGGTTTCATATTCATTTTGTAATTTGACACGATTCTGGAGTGAACCAACATAGTTTCCAAGATGGAATTTATCTGCTGTTGGTCGATCGCCGGTTAAAATGCGTTTCATAATTGTAAGTTTATCATAAAGTAAAGCTAAAACCTTCGCCGAAGTTATAAGTCTTGTTATGGTAGTTAAGGGTTTGCTTTAGTATCTCCGGTTTCTCGAATAAGTTTTTGTGTGTCAAGTAAGTTTCGAGTATTTTCATAAAGAAACTGTGGCTGATTACGAGATAATTGCCATCTGGGAGAGTTTCAAGATAGCTTAGGAGAGAATGGATTCTTTTTTTGATATTCTCGCGCTTTTCAGTTAAATTATCTTCTATAAAACAATTGATAAATCTCTTTCTAACTAAATTGCTGCCTGATTTATTGAATTCTTTTTTGCTGAGTAGTTTGTTTAAGTCAAACTTTACTTCGTTAATTGTCTTGAGCGATTCTATATTGTAACTTCCCAATCTATCAGCAATTTTTTGTGCTGTTTGTTTGCTTCTTAGTAGATTTGAACAGATAATTGGCTGGTTAAAGTCTTTTCTGAAGTGGAGTTGTAAATCTTCCGTTACTTGTGGCGCTTCAAACTGTAAAGTGCTTAAGGCGTAACCATCATACCTGTCATATTTTTGGTGGAAAGTTGGGTCATAGGGAAAAATTTTGAGAACAGTGATGTTTTTCATTAATAGACCTCCTGTTTCATTTCAAAGACCGGAATTGTTGGTTGGGGCTGAGGATTATCCGCAGGAAGTAAAAATTTATTTCGATCGTTAAACATCCCGAGGTTGCGGGTGGGGTGATTAATAATCAATGGGTGGACATATTTTAATGAGATCAACCGACCAAGCGTTAGATATTGAGCCATCGTTCTAATCGTTCTTTCGACTAGAAACGTTTCTTGCTTTTGAGTCAGGTAACCCCGTCTAAAACCTAAGATCTCAGGATACATGGTGTAGTATAAAGACATTCGTTTAATAATATCTCCTGTGACTCTAGATCTGAAGGTGGAGTCTGATTCATATCTTTTGGCTAACTCGACTTGATATGCTGTCTGTAAATTGAGAAATTCGTCTCGTCCAAATTCATCAAAAAAGCTACTTGACCTTAATAGGCCTTGTGGCGGTACTGGTATATTATTAAGGAGTTCACCGGTTTTAATGACTGAAGCATTACACCGTCTTAAGAACTCATTTTCTGAACCCTCAGTAAATTTTTGGCAAAAAATATCATCCGTAGCCTCGACATCGGCGACCATTAAAGTATATCTATATGGAACGTTGAACTTACCAAATATATCAAGCAATGCTTGATCCCGCTCTAAATGAATCTGAGAAAGTAAAGGAATGCCCTCTCCAACGGTTACATGGGTGTATTTACCATTGGTATGTGAATAATCAGGACAACTTCCAACTAAAATATCGATTGGATTACATTGATTAGCCCGAGATAAGAACTGTCTAAAACGCTTTGTTTCAGCTTTGTTTTTAGGTAAATCAAGTCCTTTTAGTTGGGCAATTTCATTTATTGTTACATTTATATCTGATTCACTTTTTGACATATATTTTCTCCACGAAAAAAGCCCTTGCAAACACACGAAAAATCGCGTATCTACAAGGGCTCACAAGAGAGCGGTGCCACCTTGTTTCAATATCTTTTAAGCTAACAAAAAACCGCTTTCGCGGCCAAAGTTAAGCTCGATTAAGATATCCTTATTCGAGTGCTCCGACTTTTAGCCGACACACTTTTGTCTTGTGATAACGGAAGACTTCCGGATCCCACATATCTTGCGACTAGCAGAATCAGCTCAGGAGTCCCATTCAACTCCTTCAGTGCTTTTACTTGAATACTATAACATTATTTAGATTTTTTGGCAACTATCTGTGTTTGGTTAGGTTTTCTTGCAGTTTTTCGATCATCCACATGCGGACAAGGGTCGAGAGGTTTAGGCCTTTGCTGCGGGCTAATCGATCGATTTTGTCTTTAATGTCTTTTTGAACCCTGAGGATGACGGTTTCATCGCGGGGCTTTTTAAGTTTAAAAACAATGTCAACATCTTCAAGCTCGTCCCAAAATTCGGCGAAGCTGTGAGTGTCCCAAAATTCGGCCTCTTCTTGGATAGTTTTAAATTCAGGAATTCGGTTTTTTCTCTTTTTCATATACGATCTGACGCTCCTTTTTGTCCGAGTCTCGGGCTGTTGCGACGTAATATTCGCCTGTACCAACTCGGCTAACAAATATTGATAATAATCTAGTACCTGCTCTGCAAATTAGCAGATACCTGCCTTTTTTAGCTTTTTTATGTGCTAGTAAATGCTGGACAGAATCTTCTACCTCCTCTATTGAAACACTATGTTTTGTAATGTGCAAACGATTCCAATTATCCCAAATCAGCTTTTTTACGATGATCCTGGTCATATTGTATTACAATGTTATACAAAATGCAATCCGCATTTTGAACTAGAAAAACGGTGTTTCATGCTGATAAATATACACTAATTTTTGGAAAAATGTAGGGGTGAGTAGACTGACGCTAATTTAAACTCGGTCCTTGTTTAATAAATCTTGGGCAACTTGATCGCCGCGCTGACGAAGCGCTTCTAATGTATCGACGCGATATAATTCTTGAGGAAAATAGACTGATAAAACATCGGCGACTCGTCTGATTTTATATAATTCATGCGCCCCACCATCATATAAGCCGGTATCAGGGTTTTTAACCCCAACTTCATAACGTGAATTAAGATAGTTCCAGGCGTCAAAGACCATTAGTTCGATCGGCAAACCCAGGCCTAAGAGTTGGATTTGCAGTCGAGTGAATTGGATGCCTGTGGCTTGGCCGCGGTCTTGCTCGACATCATTATCTTCTTTAATCTGCTCGATACCATTGGGGTGATATTGAATAGCGGCTCTGACTTGATTAACCAGCCGCTCTCGCTGACTAAACCTACTTTTTTCTTCGGCATTTTCATCCATAACAGTAAACATCATCCCCATACTATCTTTGACATCGTTTAGAGGCTCCATGACTTGGCCATTGTTGACGGCTTTTCTGGTAGTTTTTAATATTGCTGAGGTGGTATCTTTTATTCGAGGATCGGTGTAGACATGGCCGGTTCCATCGACGAATCTAACACGGCACCTAAAGGCTTTTTTGTGACTATTCTTGGGGGTCGTACAACCGTTGACGAAAAAACAAGAGGTCCGATTAGTGTCATTGTCGAAGCAGGCATAGACCGTATAATCCTCCGCATAACCTTCTGGGCCGGAAAAAAGATGGTCGTTTAAGATACTTTGGACGCCTGAAAGTTCGTGGCGCAGCTGTTCATTGGTTGAGCGGGCATTAATTTCAGCAGCAGTCAGGGATAATACCAGATGCCTTTGAACCTCAAATTGGAGCTCAGGAGTGATATCCGCCGTGGACATGGCTAAACGTCGGTATATTTCACTGGGACGAGAAGTTAATGTGACTTCATTCCTGATACCTATTCTAGATTTTAAACTCGGGGTGTAGTCTTCTAAAACATCCTCAATGACAGCTCTGGCATGACCTTGTTGAACTTCAAAAAAAGATTCTGGATCGGTGCGATCCAGGTTGTAGACTTCTTTTAGCTTTTGGTAAAAATGAGCGTCAATAGCTTGCTGATATAATCGAGCTTGAGAGGATGTTACTGGTTTATTTTGGATAGCTTGCTGGTAATCAGGCCAGAATTCTCCCCCAAACAGTTTCAACAGACGCTCGAGCGCTGGATTGTTTTTACCTGGTTGAGTTGGCTTAAGCATATTTAATGTTATTTGTGGTCGAGCTTCGCTATTTCTGGTCATATTTTTTTCATTAAAAAACCGCCAGGTTATTGGCGGTGATCTTGATGCTTATTTTTGAACCCGTTTATTCTAGAGTTCTAAAGCATCAAGGTCGTCTACGTTTTGAACGTAGAGTTGATGCCGCATAAATTGAATAATACAAAAAATTCCCATTTGCATATTTACTGCTGAATTATATATCTCGGATTTGATAGATGCAAATATTAGATGAGGATCCTAAGAATTGTTTAAATAATGGGCGCATAATCCTGGTACTCTGGCTATGATAAATACTGCTTTACCCAGCCGGGCCTCCCAGGCAAAGGCGCAAAGGGCGGCGGCGATGGCACCATCGATGTTGATGGGTAATTGTTTACCGGTTTGGTCGTTGAGCTGGGATTCAAGGTCGCGGACTAATTTGACGTATTTTGAGCCTGAGGGGAGTTTTTCGATTTGGGTGAGGATCAGCTGGGCGCGGGGGTCGACTTTGTAAATGCGGTGGCCAAAACCAGGTAGTTTCATGTCGGAGGCGAGGAATTTTTTGACCACGTCCTCGGCTGAGAGCTCGTTGTCGGTCATTTCGTAAAGCACTTTCATGCAGGGTTCGATGGCACCGCCGTGAGAATCGTTAATTTCTTTTATCCCTTCGGCAACAGCCTCGGAAATTGGCTCCCCTTTTTGAGCTGCTTCGATAGTTTTTTTAGCTGATGGTGTGTCTGGACCGTGATCAATCGAGAGATTGAGAATTAGTTCAAAAAGTTTAAGTTGGTTGGGAGTAGGTTTTTGCTCGGAAAGAAGGCGGAAAATCATCTCCGGAAAAGAGATTTGTTGGCTGAGCTCGAGGTGGTCTTCTCCTCCAAACTCTGCTATACTACCATTATGAGTGATCGTGGTGGCCATTAAATTATTTTCTTAACTAAATCAGCAATTTCATCGAAGTTTTCAGCGACTTCAACACCAGAGTCTTTCAAGACTTGACGTTTGTGCTCTGGTAAGCCCCGGTCCCCTTCAATTATGGCACCGGCGTGACCAAATTGCACCTCCGAAGGAAGCGAGCGGGTGAATTCACCGCCGATGAAGGCGATGACCGGCTTTTTAATAGTGCCATTTTGGATTGCTGTAGCAACCTTTTCTTCATAAGTACCACCGAGCTCGCCAAAAATTACCGAAGCTTTAGTGTTAGGGTCGTCTTCAAGGGCGAGTAAAAAATCAACGAAGTCGGTGCCGATGATCCGGTCCCCGCCGATGGTGACAGCCACAGTGATGCCAAGGTCGTGGTTTTTGAGATGAAGGCTGATTTCCGAGGTCATCGAGCCGGATTTGGAGATGACCGCGATTGGACCATCAACGTAGGCCCGCTGCGGGGCTGGGCCGCCGATGGAGCCGATTTTGATATTGTTTTTGGGTGAGATGATGCCAGCCGAGCTGGGGCCGATGATGTGAGCATTTTTTTCTTTGGCCAGCGCGTAAATATAGGCGCAGTCCGAGGTGGGGACTTTTTCGGTGACGATCAGAATCCATTTGAGGCCGGCCTCGAGGGCTTCAGTGGCGGCGGCTTTAGTGAAAAGCGGTGGGGTGTAGATAACCGAACCGTCGATCGGGCCGAGTTGGTCGACAGCTTCCTGAACTTTGTTAAAAACCGGAATATTTTCAACCGTCTGGCCGCCCTTTCCAGGTGTGACTCCAGCCACGATGTTGGTGCCGTATTTTTGCATCCAAGGCAGCGCAGTCGAGCCCTCAGATCCAGTAATCCCCTGTCCGATAATTTTGGCGCCTTTAGGTAGTAATAAGTTCATGTTTTATATGTCATCCTGAACGTTCTAGTCAAGGATCTCATGGCTAACCTAGAGATTCTTCTCCGGCTGAGCCGGATCAGAATGACAAGATTGCGCCTCTGCTCGCATCACAAATAACCAGGTCCTAAGTCCTACCAACTAAGTCCTTGTATTTCTCGGCTAAATCGACCATTATTTTGGCGGATTCGGTGATGCTGGTTTCTTCGCCGTAGAGGTGGAGATCGAAGTCGTGAACCTGTGAGAGCATTTCGCGGGCCTCGGCGTCGTGGGGGCCGGCGCGGCGGATGACGATCGGGAAGTCGATTTTGTGGCCGAGGGCTGTTTGGGCGGCGCGGAGGCCGTCGACGAAGCCAAAGAGTGTTTCGTAAATATTAGTGAAGTTGGCCAGCGCCCCGACCACCCAGAGGCCGTGCAAGTTGGGTTTGTCGAGGACGATTTGGGTTAATTTGAAGACTTTTTCGCGGGGTGGGTTGCCGCCGTATTCGGTGTAGTTGGCGGGTTGGCCACCGTTTTTGATGAGGGTGTCAAGAGCGGTGAGAGAGGCGCCGCCGCCTGAGGCCATGACTGCGATGTCTCCGGGAAGGTCAAAGAAGGCGGAGCCGGCCACGCCCCGATAATCGCCCTCGTCAATTTTTTTAGCTTCGATTTCGCGTTTGGTGGGAGTATGACCGGGAGCTGAGCGGGGTGGATATTGCCACTCCGGGTGGCGGCCGGCGGCCGAGTCGTCGAGCTTGATTTTGGCATCGAGAGCCAGCCATTTTTGGTCTTTGGTTTGAACGAGCGGGTTGATTTCGAGAAGGAGGCAGTCGTTGGCGAAAAAACATTGGATTGCGGCGTTCACACTGTCATCCCCGATCCAGTCGGGGATCCAGTTGTTGTAGATTCCCGCCTCCGCGGGAATGACAAGACTATGAGTAATCGGGTCTATTTGGATTGTGGTAACAACTTTTTCTTCGACCCCGGTTCCGCCTTGTTCTGAGATAGTTAGAATCGGCCCGCGGGAGTCAGTATCATAAGAAATTGATAAATAAAACTCTTTGGCGATGTCGATTTTCTCTTCGGCTAGAACTTTGGTGACTTTTTCTTCGTTGATGGTCTTAGAAAATAAACCGGTGATGTGTGATGGGTAATGTGTGATGTCGTCGATGACGATTATTCCCCCGGCGGCGGCACGTTTGCCGGAGAGGGTTTGGGCTTTGAGAACCAGGGGTGGCTGAATTGTCATTCTGGGAAGCTGCGCGCCTCCAGAATCTATGAGTTGGGAATTTGGTATTTTAATCCCTGCTTCGTCTAGTAATTTTTTGCCTTCGAATTCGTAGAGAATCATGGGTTAATTTTAACAGAAAATCTCATTTGGAGCCTAGGGAGTTGCAGCATATGTTGATTTATGGGTTTCCCAGCCATTAGAAATATCATTAATCGTGGCTTTTAAGCCAGCTCTTTCTTCGCTAGAAAGCTCCTCGTAGATATTAATTGTCCGGGCACAATAGGTAGCGACTACATGTTTTTCCCGTCCACCAGATACCCTGACAATTTTGCTTAAATCCTGGCCTAATTGGAGGATCCAAAAGCCATCTCCTGAGTTGTTTTTAGGCGACAGGCGCAGTGATAGGGTTGGTGGCGGAAATTTATGCTGAATGGGTGGATCGCCAGTGTCAGGCGGCAACACTGTTTCACATCGTCTACCATGATTTCTACGTAGATATCTGGGATCGATGCTTTGAAATGTGTCGAAGATTTCTGCTATTTGCTGGTTTACCGGTGCTTGTTCTATAGCCATCTAAAAGTGAATTATAGCAAGCGATCTGAGAAATGAAAGTGACTAGTTTCGAGAAAGGAAGTAGCAGGGGTGGGAATCGAACCCACAACCGATACGCTATGAATGTATTGCTCCGCCGTTGAGCTACCCTGCCGCGTCGAAGCACGGCTGGTATTTTCAAAACCGTCTGGCAAGACGATTTTTTCAATGATTAGCCGGCTTCTCCTCTCAAAATTGCTACCGCAATTTTGGTAAACCCGAGAATCTCAGGTTAGGCTCAATTTTAGCAGAAAGGGCGGAGAAAAGAAATTCTAGCGTCGGTGGTGGGCTAAAACTAGCTTAAGGAGGCCGATAATCAGGACATCGACGATTATCAAAGAGAGCAGGCTGAGGTTGGCGCGTTCGATGAAACTGGCGACCGAGGGGGTAAAAATCGAGTTATCGATGCCCGGAAATTGGTAGACAGCATAGGCGTAGGCTCCGATGGTGAATAGCAAGATGGTCAGCAAGATGCCAACAGCGCCTTCGAGATCTTTTTTGCTGGAGAACATGGTGTTGCCGATGACAAATAGAGTGTATATGAAGATGAGCATAGCCCAGATAGGCAAGGATCCGCCGGTTTGGTACCAGTACGTTAAGAGCCAGAGAGAGCCGATGATCAGGCCAATTCCGACAAAGACCGGCGCAAATCCGATCAATGAACGCCTGAGGGCATCTGTTTCATAGACTTCGACGCTGCCGAGCTTGACGCTATCCTCTCTGACTTCGGGCCAAAGCGTAATTTCGCCGGTATCGACAAATAAAACCCCGGCTGTGATAGCATGAGCGAGCTCGTGGATCAGGGTGCCGGGGAGGAAAATTAGGGCGATTAGCTTGACGGTCCAGTTATGGCTATGCGTCAGGCGATAAAAGAGATGAAACAGCTGCTGGGTCAGTTTGCGCGAGAAAAAATAGAGCGAGATGACCTCGATGAAAATGACCAAAAATAGGATTGCAGAGGTGTTCATCAATGTAATTATAACTCTTCGAACTAGGTTTGAGCTGAAGTGTTCCGGTGCGCATTGACAAGGTTTTCAGGTAAATGAAATACTTAGGTTATATTAGTTAAAGTCTGCCCGGCTACGTGCGGCAGTTTTAATTATGTGTGAAGGGAGGTGTCGCATGGATACAACACAAAATACTCAATTATCCGATAATTCTCAAGATCCAGACAGTAATGTGCAGGTTCCGGAAGATATAAAAAATTTCCTGGAGAACTTATTAACTGAAGCACAAATCCCCTCCCTTAGCGTGGAAGAAAAACAAGGATTAATGGAAGAACTGTATGTAA
>CAZXEW010000060.1:0-23158 GCA_964640215.1 uncultured Gammaproteobacteria bacterium | reverse complement strand
ATCAGGAACATTTCCACTGTATTTAAATCCATTTGGATGGCTTTGGGTGGTTAAAAGGTCCAATGTCGCAACAGGATTACTCATCCCAATCCCGACATTGCCATATAGATTGACTCCAGTTGTTTTGGTCTGAACTTTCCAAACATTATTTGAATCAGACAAACCAAAACCAGTCGAGTCATACGTGATATATCCTTTAGGACTGGGATTTGGTGTGGCATTATCGGTCACCAATAAACCCCCGGCTGCGTTCAAAAAAGGTCGTATCGCCCAATAGTTTTGGGAATATGGGACTATTTTTATACCCATCGCATCATTAGTAAAAACCTGATTGGCCTGAGATGTCCGGATATTTCCTGACACAACCACATCCCCATTAATATTCTGGTAAGCCGCGTTTGAAGTAGATCCCGGAGCTGACGGAGTCACGAATCTGGGTGAAGGACTGGCTCCCTGGGCTTGGACTGACTCCGGAGTATGTCCCGGAATAACCAATGAGATAATACCCAGGATAAGTAGGGCAACCACAAATAGATAGGAAAAAAACATTAACCGAAACAGTATCGGCTTAACCATGTTCATTAAATTTAACTATAGTTGAGTCGTCAAGCCGATGTCAATCATTGCCAGCCCAGAGTCCGTGCTTCACTGAAGGATATTAGGTATGTAGATACCCTGGATTCTGGTCACTACCGGAACAGGAGTGACAGAGGAAATCGCCGTGACACTAGCTGTTGCAGTCTTGGTTTCTGTTGGCTGCGGGCTGGGAGTATAAGTAACAAAGTTTGTCGGAGTAGCAGTCGGTGTAGTCGTCGCGCTAGCTGTGGCGGTCCTGGTTTTGGTGGGTAATGGACTGGGAGTAAACGTGAGGAAGGCGGTCGGGGTGGCTGTCGAAGTCGTTACACTAGCTGTTGGAGTTCTGGTTTCAGTATTTGTTGGGTTTGGAGTTGGTGTGGCTAATCTACCAAAATATGTATTAGAAACATACCGTGCATTTTGATCTATTCCGCCAAATTCGAAGATTTGAGCATTAGCGCTATCCGAAACAGTGCCATTATTTGAAATAGCAATAGGCAAACTAGTATTTATTGACCAAGTGCCACTAAACACTTCAGCTGTGTCATAATAGGTGTGATTCCCAGCCCCACCAATTGTCACGGCTCCTAAGCCACTCAGCACCCCAGCTGACAGAAAAAACCTTGGAGTAGTTATATTTGGCAACGCAGTCCAGATGCCCGTCTTTGGATCAAGGGATTCCACGTTAGGTATTTCACCAAATCCACCATTTCCCGAAATAGCTAGTATTTTTCCATCCTTAACAACAGATGCAAACCACAGCCTGGCGTTTATCATATCCGGTCCAGGCCGCCAAAGCTGAGTAGTCGGACTGAAAATACTGACTGATTTCAATATCCCTGTTCCATTTGTCCCGCCAAAAACGTACAGTTCATTATTCACAAATTCTGCCCGGTGTCCGATTCTGCGGACAGGCATACTCACGCCAAGAGTCATCGTCTGGGAAAACACATTGTATATCTCAACAATATCGAGACCTTCCGTAAAAGCAGCATCATCTTGACCACCTGTTGCATAAACATTACCAGTTCCATCTGCAGCCAGCGCCAATTGGCGTCTTGGAATTGACATATTCGGATTTACAGACCAAATGCCTGTTCCAGGATTGAATTCATAATTCGTGCTTATATATAGTCCGCTTGTATCGCAAGGAGGCCCAGTCCTACCTTCCCCACCCATCACAATAACATGCCCATTTGAAGCTACCGTATAACCAAAGTTAGCCTCAGGACAGGGCATTGGAGCACCAGGACTCCAGTCAATTATTGTAGTTGATAGGTTGGGTTTTTCTTGAATATTAGTGTGGATAGATTGCTCATAACCGCTGGTGGCGTGTGCGATAACTTCAAGAAAAGCTCCGCTGGATATTAGTGCCGTACCGGCCGCGGCTGCTCTGCTCCAAGGAGAGTTGGCTAGTCCTAAGAATTTTCTAGACCATGATGTAATCGGTGGGTTGTCTTTGACTTCATCGGCTTGATCTATAGCACTTGATTTTACACGGCTTTTTTTGATTCTATCCCAAACATTATTAATAATTACTCTATCATATAACGGAGTTAGAACTGTCCTGTAATCAACCCAATGTTCAATAATTGGGTCTTTACTTAGCTTCCCATCAATAATTTTACCAAATGGCTGATCAGTTCTGGTATCAAATAGCTGGCCTGCGACCAATTCAATCTGATTCATTAAGCACTAATTATATAATAATATTATAGGCTTGTCAAAATACTGAGAGTAATTGTTAAACTGCGACTGATCCAAAGATATCTTAATTCTATTACGAGGTTGCGTCAAGCGAGCAGTTTTAAGGGAAAAGTTTAAGTGTCCAGGTGGAGGTGGTGTTTGATTTTTTCAACCAGGTAGTCGCCGGAGACGCTCTCAGGCATGATGACGTAGTCAGCGCCCATTTTTTGAAGCAGTTTGGAGTGTTCGGATTCGAGAGCGCGGACGACGATATAGGCGCTGACCCGCCTTTTGCGGCATTCGCGGAGCAAAATTTGGTTATCAGTCAGGTCAGTGGCAGTGGAGATGATCAGTTTAGCGGATTCCAAATAGAGATTTTCGAGAATTTCCGGATCGCCGATATCGCCGTAAATGGCTTTGATGCCCTCTTTGTCCAATTCTTCAATGATTTTGGGGTTGAATTCAATGACCACAAACGGCACTTTGTGTTTATGCAAAAAGCGGACTACCGGAGCACCCACCCGATGGGCGCCGATGACTATACAGTGGTCACTCAACTCGACTTGAGGACGGTTTTCGTAAACATGGTATGTTTTGGAGTGTTCAAAAAAGCCGATAAAGGGCCTGACAAAGGTATAGATGGATTTAGAATAAGTGATCAGGATCGAGGAAATGATGATTGAGCCTACCCCGACCGTGGCTAAAGCTGATAAAACATCTGGTCCGACTCCGCCGACGTTAATACCGACCAGTAAAATAATCAGCGAGAACTCGGAAATTTGGGTTAGAGTCAGGGCGGTTTGGAAGAGGGTATGTTTGCGAAAGCCAAAGACCCCTAAAATTAGCAGAAAAACCAGCGGTTTGGCAATGATCGTGTAGGCGATCAGTGCCAGAGTTAACGGCAGTAGTGGCCAGATATTAGTGGTGTTGATTTCGCTGCCCAGAAAAACGAAAAAAAGCGCCAGAAAGAAGTCTCGGAGGGGTTTGATTTTGCCCTGAATCTGGAGATCATATGGTGAGGAAGCTAAGGCTACCCCGGCTAGAAAAGCGCCAATTTCAATGGAGAATCCTGATGCCACCGCGATCGAGGTAAAAACAAAGCACCAGGTTAGCGAGGTCATAAACAGCAATTCGAGTGAGCCGGCAACGGCTTTGAAAATGCGGTTTAAGACATAGCGGGAGAGTAAATAGGTCAGGGAAAAGAGAATGATAGTTTTGATAATTAAGGTAATTATCGGGGCGCTTTGTTGTAGGCCGATACTCAAAAAAGAGTTGCTGACCGAGATGCCCATCAAGATTAAAATGGCAACTAAATCTTCGATCAGAAGGATACCGATGGATAGCTTGCCATAAAGGGACTGGAGGTCACGTTTCTCGCTGAGGAGTTTGATGACTACCACCGTGGATGAAAAGGATAGCCCGATACCGAGATACAAGCTTTCGATCAGATTGCGGCCGAAGAAGCCGGCGATGGCAAAGCCGGCAATCGACGAAATGATGATTTGAATCAGAGACGAAATGATGATCGGTTTACCAAGGGATTTGATTTCCCGCAGATCCAGTTCCATGCCGATTAAAAACAGCACAAAGGCAATGCCGATATTAGGTAAAAAGGTCAGAATACCGGTATCGTTGACACTCAGTTTGGCGATCGAAATGACTACCCCGGCCAGTAGGTAGGCGATGACCAGCGGCAGCTTTAATTTATGAATAACATAGCCAATAGCTGAAGAGAGTCCGAGAATGATGGCGAGTTGAAAAAAAATGGCTGTGCTCATGCGACTTCCTCCAAGAGGAATAAGGCTTGCAATAGATCGTCCGGCAGCGGGCTGTTAAAAGTGACTGGTTGACTACTCTGCGGATGGATGAGAGTTAGCGAGGAGGCGTGTAAAAATTGCCTCGGACACCAACGGTGGTCCAACCGTTCGATTTTTCGACCGGCGTATTTATCATCTCCCACAATCGGATGATTGATGTACTTTAAATGTACCCTAATCTGGTGGGTTCGTCCAGTTAAAGGGAAGCAGTTTGAGAGGGAGAAATTTTGATAGTTGGAATTGTCCAGTTTGCGAAGCTGGATTTTGGAATAATCGGGAAAAATTTCGGCAATTTTTCGATCAGATAAATGGAGTTTTTGGGTCAGAAGATACTTGGTGGCGGCGGGTTTGCCCTCCGGAGTGACGATAAATTTTTGGCGATTTTGGCTGTTGCGGCCAATCGCCCCTTCAATCGTCCCCTCTTCTTCGAGAAAGCCGTGGACCAAAGTAGTGTAGGTCTTTTTAATGGTTCTATCTTTAAACTGGGACTGGAGAGATTCCAGGACCGGTTGGGTTTTGGCGATGACCATCAGCCCCGAGGTGTCTTTGTCCAGGCGGTGGACTATCCCTCCCCGTTCAAGTGGAATGTTAAAATCTCGGGTGAGGATCTCGGAGAGAGTGACATCGTGCTGGGTTTGAGTAGGAGTGACCACCAGACCGGCGGGTTTATCGATCACCAGGAGATATTCATCCTGAAAAACAACGGTCATTTGCCAACTTTGAGGTAGTTGCGGATCTCAGTCAGGACTTGATCGGGGTTCATCGAGGATTTGATTAAATAACCGGTGGCACCAAGGTCAAAACATTGCTGAATGACCGAGTCGTGGCCCAGATTGGTTAACATAATTATTGACTTAATTGGGTTATGGCTCGGTGAAAGTTTGTGGTCTTGGAGAATTTGGATGCCGTCTTTTTTGGGTAACATGATGTCGAGGAGAACTAAATCGTAACCACCCTCCTTAATTTTGGTTGAGGCAATTTGACCGTCCTCGGCCACATCTACCAAATATCCTTCATCAGAAAGTAATTCTTGGTAAAATTCGCGCAAAAATTGGTCGTCTTCAACGATTAGGATATGTTTATTGGGGTTATCCATATAGAAGGTATAGCATAACTGGTTGATGGTTGCTAGTTACTGGTTTCTAGATGGCGACGGGTTCGAGGACTTTTGGGTCATTTTCAACTGAGCGGGTGAAGTTGGCGGCTTGGTTTAGGTTTTGGGTGGAGGCAGCTGGCAGAGTAAAAATAAAGGTTGAGCCTTTGTCGCGACCTTCAGAGGTAGCCCAGATTTTGCCCTTCATTAATTCGATTAAATTTTTGCAAATGAAAAGTCCCAGGCCGGTGCCACCGGAGGTGGCGGAGGCGATGTAGGAGTTGTCGAGACGGCTGAATTTTTGAAAGAGGCGGGATTGATCCTCAGGTGAGATGCCGACCCCGTTATCTTTAACCCGAATCTCGACATTTTGGCCATCGGAGAGTAAATTGACCGATACAGTGCCTTCGACCGGGGTAAATTTGAGGGCATTGCCGAGCAAATTGAGTAAAACTTGGTGAACTTTGTCAGGATCAGCGAAAACTTTGGGCAGTTCGCTGTTTTGGAGTTGTAAATGGAGCTTTTTCTCGGCAGCTTTGGGTTGGACTTCAGCGAAGACATCGCTGATGAGT
This sequence comes from uncultured Gammaproteobacteria bacterium, assembly GCA_964640215.1. Classification (GTDB taxonomy): domain Bacteria; phylum Patescibacteriota; class Microgenomatia; order Daviesbacterales; family UBA10151; genus CAZXEW01. Next base: position 17,414 of record CAZXEW010000060.1, on the reverse strand, counting down.
TGAGTAATGTCAAAGGGTTGTGGTTTGATTTCGACACGGCCAGATTCAATGCGAGAGACGTTGAGCATGTCGTTGACCAGGTTGATCAATCGTTCGGTTGAAATGAGGACACGGCTGAGATAGCGGCTGAGTTTAGGGGTAATAGGCGTATCTGAGCGGTATAAAGCCATCCAAGCATAGGAGCGGATGGCGGTCATCGGAGTCCGGAGCTCGTGGGAGGCCACCGAGACAAAGTCGTCTTTGAGGTGGTCGAGTTGGTGCAGTTGAGCGTTCATTTTGTAAACCTGTTGGGTGATTGCACTAAGGGAGATTTCCGTATCTTCGAGCTTATAAGCGATTGAAAAAAGATTCGTGAAAAGACTAATTAATTGTTGGTTCTCCGATTTAATTTGGTCGATCGGCTGTGAAAAAGCGATAAATAGGGCGCAGGTCAGCTTATTTGTGATGTTTATGGGCAGAATTAGTATAGAATTGACACGTACCGAGTTTCGGTAGTTAGGGTTTAAAAATGGAATCGGCGCTGATAATTGGACAATTTGGTGTTTTAGCAAAAAATTAGTCCAGTTCAGATCATGATCAAGAGCTATTTGGTCAATCGGATGTTGGGTGACTTGGTAGTCGGAATTCAGGTTGTCTGAGTCAACATGGTGGGATTTTTTAGCTGGGCTACTGTCATTCAAGTCAATAGTATCTATAAAAACTATGTTTAAATTTAAGGCATTAAATTTTGTAAACGAACGTGATAATAAATTATCGACCAAAGTAGTATTATCTTGGCTGGTGGTCACCAGTTGCTGTAATTCGAGAAAAACATCAAGATAGGTCGGCTTAATCATGGTTGATATGCATTAATTTTTTAAGACATCGGGAATATCACCGGGTGATACTTTGTCAGAGATGGTTGTAAAGGCATCTTTGCAAACCTGAATTGATGCTTGTCCGAAGATTTTGGAATACTGATTAACCAGGTTTGTCAAAACAGTTTTGCCGTTACCGGTAATTTTAACGTCATCAGCACTGGAGATTTGGAGTCCTTCAACTTTTTTGGCCTGATCAATTGCCAACGGTCCAATGATCGCTTGTTGTTCCTTAATTATCCGACTTGCCACTTGGGCAATTGGGTCCATGTTATTTAGGTTTCAAGATTGCTGAATGCTATTAAACCAAAGGACATAATAGTGTAAGAGGTTGGATATAGGATATCAGCGAGGCCACCGTTCACGTAAGTACTGTTACCTACCATATATAGGAATGTGTATTCCGTTAGGAACTGAAATGTAAAGGCTCCGATAAGGTACAATACACGGTTTTTCATGACTCCACCGTTTAGATTTCGAGATATTAAAAGTGTAAAGACAGCAATTGATACTGGGATAATTTCTCCAAGTGGGTAACCAATATCTAAAAATAGTTTAATGGGGTTTGATATATCGAATCCAATATCTTTTAAGAATAGACCGTAGGCTAAGGTTAGGGCTGATATCGGGATTATTAAAGCATAGAGCTTACCTTTGATCGTTCCAAGAGAAAGTTTTGCTCCTGAAGCTAACGAAAAATTAAGCGCGGCGATTGTATAGGCTGGAATTAAGGCAAAATATCCTAGGTCTGCTAATGACGGATATGGGACTTCTATTTCTGCAATTACATTATAGTAAGTCCAGACTTGCAGCCCAAACCATTGGCCTAATAAACCAAGAGCTAAGAAGATTAAACTTTTCCCCAATAAACTGGAAAATCCACCCCAAGTTTTGAAGGCGATGATAAGCCCATAAATCGCCGTCGATAAACCGATAACTCCATATGCCCAATCATAATAAAGTGCTTCATCTTTACCAACTGTGCCCGTGACTTGAAGTCTAATCCACCAAGCTAGTATTAATAGATATAAGAATACAATCCAATAGGTGAACTTACTTTTAAATATCGTTCGGATCATTCATTATTAAGAGTAGTCTGAAGATAACAAAATATCAAGAGTTCAGAAAATTAAATGTTGCCTATCTTTTGGGCTTTGACAAGATAGAAGCCATCATAACCGTGAAATTTTTTGTTGTTAAGGTCTATCTCATCGGCTTTGACAGGCATTATATCGGTGTTAAAACCGTTGTCCTCTAGGACATTTGCTATATCTCCTGATCGAAGGTAGGTGGCAGGGTATCGGACTCCGTCAACAGTCCAAAAGGTTGCATGTCTAAGTGTAGCCATAAATAAGAGACCTTGATGGCGGACTAAGCTGCAGGCATTTGCAACCATTTGCTCCCAATTTCTCTTGTTATCGGTGATTGATTCTGCGACAAAATTCATAGTTACTAGATCATAGCGCTCTCTGCCTCGACGAGGTTGGATAGGATTCGTGTGCCTCAAATCGCATTTGAAGATTTCTGATGTCTTGGCACGCATCAGGCATTCTCTCTTAGTTATCTGTTCTGGAGTAACTGTTCCTTGTTCGATTGTAAGAGCCTCATGGATATATTCTCTCCAATAGTCAGTGTCTCCTTGGCAATGTTTCCATTTAGACATTCTTTCTCTGCTATCATCGGAGTAGTCTGATAGATGAATCTCGTTAACCTCCCTAGCTGCCGCGATGAGTTGATAAATTGTCGACCCACCTCCTAAATCGAGCATAAGGGTTTTCCGGCCTTCCTTAGTTGGTTTTACATGTCTGTAGGCTTCGTGGTAAAAGTTTAGCAATATTCTATTTTCACGGCTAACAAAGTCGCGGGGATAGTATTCGTTTAAATATTTATCAACGTCAAAAGTGATTTCTTGCAGGAGGACCATTAATTTTTGGTTCCTTTTATAGCATTACCTATTTTGGCTTTTTGTTCAAGTGGTCTGCTAAAAATTAAATACGCCAGATTAGTCAAAGTAAAGACTAGTTGATCGACACCGATGGCTAAAAGATATGCTCTAGGTTCAATCAGATAAGCGAGAGAATATGGTGGTAATGAACTGATCACGACATCAAGAGGAGCTCCGATCATGCCGAATCTGTAATTGGCCCGAAGTCGATTTTCGTTTGTGACACATCCTTTTAGGTTTGCAAAAGTAGTTTCTATTATATCTGGGCTCATCTGTCTCTTAGCCAAGACATATGAGTCTATTGCCATTCGAGCGGTCACCAATCCGCTAACTATTACACCCGATACCGCAAGACTACCAATGGGATTCGATTCGAAAATATTCCTAAATTCTGGACTAGAGACAAAATAACCAAAGGAACCCCAACCGAATAATTGTCTTGGCCAAGTATAAATAGTGGCATTCATTAGCGACGAGCCGATGATTCTTTTAGCGAAGTCCGGATGCGAAATAATATTCAAAGTTGAGACTCCTTTTCCGTATAACCTGCAAATTTTTGATATTTCTTGTTGATAACTTTCTTCAGAAGCTACTTCTGAACTTGCTTCAATTAAATCCTGACGAAATTGATGTTCAATCGGGAAATCGACCAGTTTATTACTAAGCTTCAGGAGGCGTCTATTTATCCTCACACCCCCGTTAGCTATAAGTAGTCTTAAGCCTAACCAAGCTCTGGACGCAATCAGTGTCGAGGAGTTTAAAATTTTGGCTGGCAGTTTTCGACGAGTTTGGTCATAGTTCACAATGTACTGAGAAAAGGCGGCATCTAGGTCCTGGTCTTCTGGAAAGTTTTCTATCCACGCAAAGATCATTTCACGCCTATAATTAGCAGGATCAATAACCTTGTTGGCAATTTTTAGGTCAGCGGGTATGTCACTTTGTATAAGTAGTACCCGTTCGTTTAAGGTTTGTACTGTCTCATGATTGAAAGGTAAAACCGATCCAGCAATCTTATCCGGCGCGTAGGTTTTTTTAGCAATAGCGCTTTGGAAAGCAAGATTATAGGCGTTTATTTGGGTTGGATCTGTGAGTTGCGAGGTAATGCTTTTATTAAGACACCCTAAGAGAGTCCCTGGTTTATCGACCTCCGAATTACTGAACGACATGATCTGCTTATTTTAGCATAAAAACTATGAGTTATCGATCAAAGCTGGTGACTGTTTGTATTGAAGGTCAAGTTTAGCGCCATCCCCTGGCTTGAAACACGGCCAGGGTGAGGACGCAGGTGGGGTTGGCTTTGACCATGGCGGTGTTGATTTGGAGCTGAATATTTGATTCATCGAAGGGAAGCTGGCGGTTTTTACAAAGGTCGGAGAGTGAAGATTTGATGCTGTGTTCGATGATTTGATAAACGCTCTGTTCGCTTTCACCTTCGCTGCCTTCGGTTTCGTGTTCAACGAACAGACCCTTGTTATCTTCAAGCATGTACCAGCCGATGCCAGCGGCGACTGGGTGGCCGAGTTTGTTGGAGCGTTTTTCAGCTTTTACAACGTATAAAATATGACCCCACTCCTCGATAGGAGTGGTATATCTATCAATTTTTTTGACCTGACTGTGGGGCGGAATAATTGAAGAAAGAGGGATAATATTGTAGTTTGAAACACCGGCATCTTGAAGGGCGGCATCGAAGGCAGATAACAAGGTAGTGCCTGAACCAGTACCTTTGACGATAAAAATTTCCATCCTTTTGATTATACAAGAAAATTAGAGAAGTTCTCCACTAAGGTCGAACTATATTAACGATAGATTAAGAGAATTATTTGTGCTTGGCGATTTTTTTGGAGCAGGACATGCAGAGGGTGGCGACAGGGATAACTTCGAGTCGGTCGGCCTCGATTTGTTTACCGCAGTTTTCGCATTTACCGTATTTACCGGTTTTGAGTCGGGATAGAGCGTTCTTGGTCTTTGTGAGCATTTCGACTAAGTTATGACGAGCGGCAACGGCCCGAGTGTGGACGTCAGCCATCCAGGAATCAGTGCCTGGCTCGCTGCTTTCAGCCAGTCCGGGGGTCATGACTAAGTCGTCTTTTTCAATGGCTTTGAGGTCTGCTTCAACTTTTTTCTGCTGGCGCTGGAGTAGATTTTTAAAGCGATCAAAACTTTTTGGGGGTAGGCCTAACATTGATTTTTTTAATTAGTCCTCGTCTAGCTGAACTAAAGCTTAGCCGGGCGTGAACGATTAGATTATAGCATGTTTGACGCAGGTGCAATAGGGCCAGTTGACGAGTTTTGTTTTTAAAAATAACGGCTAGTAGAAATCTAAAATCTTTGAATAAAGATCTTCGGCTGAGGCGAAGATAAAAAAATAGGCCAATTACCAGCACGGCCAGAGCTATCCACTGGTTTAGTTTGAGGCTGTAATAACTGGTTACCGAATCGGAGCGATAAAAGTTAACCACGAAATTGACTAGCCCAAGCATAAATAGACCAAAAGTGGCAATTTTGCCGACGAAGTGAAAGCGCAGCGAAGCTCCCCAGAAATACCAGGCTAAAAATGCATAAATAATCGCCTCGATTGCCTGAATGGGGAAACGACTTCCGATCAGTCCGATTTGATTGACAGCTAAAATAAAGTTTGACTGATAGCCTGATTGACAGCTACTGAGCAAACAGCCGAGGCTACCCAGGCTCAAACCGAGCATTAAACCGACGATGGCGATGTCGCCGACTTGCCAAAATTGGAGCTTTAATTTACGGACCGTGACTAAAATGATGATCAAGCCGAAAGCGAAGCCGCCCCAAAAGCTCAAACCCGGATAACGGTTGAGGGCTAAGATGTTCGAAAAGGAGTGGAAGAGACTTAGATTTTCCAAAACAAAGACAATCCGTGAACCGATCAAGCTAAAAATGGTCGTAATTAAGAATAAATCCAGGATTTTCTCACGGTCGAAGTCATATACCCGGGCGAGGCGCCAAATGATAAATAGGGCGGCGAAAAAGGCCAGTAATAAAAAGGTGCCAAAGGTGGTGATGGCGAAGTTGCCTATGCTTAGAAGGGTTGGATACATTAAGATAGTATACCAAAGATCCTGGATTAGCTGCGCTCACCAGGATGACGGGAAATGGGTTTCGGGAAATGATCGGTTTTGACATAGTCTATGCAACCGAGTTATACTGTATGGTGATGACCGCAACTGCACATGGATTGGCGGCCGGAATGATCGCTGCGGCGCTGAAGGATCCGGTGATTGGAGTCTCCCTAAGCTTTATTTCTCATCCTCTACTTGATATGGTACCTCATTGGGATGCCGGCCTTGGCTGGCGGCAAAAAACTAAAAAAAAGCTATTTGTCCAAGCAAGTGCTGATGTGTTGTTGGGTTTTGGATTGGGTTATGTGGTTTATGCTTTGTTTGGCGGGGGTGCTAATTTTTGGTATTTTTTAGCTTGTTTTGTGGCCGCGGAGTCGCTGGATCTGATGCAAATCCCCTACTGGTTCTTGGGCTGGAATTTCGCGCCGTTTTCCTGGGTTTATAAGTTTCAGCACCAGATTCAAGGCCGGGCCAGATTACCATGGGGAATAGTTACGCAGGTGGCGGCGCTAGGGTTGGTTTTTTTAATATTACAAGTCTATAAGTTTTAGTAGTTGGTAGTGGGTAGGTGGTATTAAGGAAAAAACAGATCGACCCAGACTACTTACTACTCTTTCCCTTAGGTTTTTAGCTCATTTAGAAATTTTCGGAAGTCGTCACCGATATCATCATGCTGAAGAGCTAGTTCGACGACGGTTTTCATGTATTCTAATTTATTGCCGGTGTCGTAATATTTGCCGTTTTCAATTTCAACGGCGTAGAGTGGTACTCCTTCAGTCTTCAATAAATTTATGGCATCGACTAGCCATACTTGACCGCCTTTGCCTGGTGCGATTCTTCTAAGAGCGCTAAAAATTTCAGGGGGCAAAATGTAGGCTCCAATCATGGCTAGATTTGAAGGTGCTTGTCCTGGTTCAGGTTTCTCGATAATTTGCTTAATTTTGTAAACTCCTTTTTCAACCGGTTCGATATCAGCCACACCATAGCGTTTTAGGACATTTGGATCTTCAAAATAGACTCCGGACATAACTATGCCACCATACTTTTCATAAACCTTAATCATCTGAGCCAGACGAGGGGGCTTGGCATAGATAAATTCGTCACCCCAGAGAACTGCGAATGGTTCGTCCTCAATGGCAGGTTCTGCGGAAAGTATGGGGGTGCCGTTGCCGTAAGGGCCTTTTTGGCGGATATAGATAAAATTGGCCATTTCTGAAATTTGTTTTATTTGAGCGAGCAGTTTTTCTTTATCACCATTTAATAAGGCCTGGGTTAAGTCTTGGTTAGGTTCATCAAAATGATCTTCAATGGCTCTCTTTGTTGAACCTGTGACGATAATGACGTTGTTAATCCCCGAGGCCACTATTTCTTCGACTACATACTGGATGACAGGTTTGTCGACGATCGGCAGCATCTCCTTGGGCATGGCTTTGGTTTGAGGTAGGAAGCGGGTCCCAAAACCGGCCGCAGGAATGATAGCTTTGGTGATTTTTTTGGTCATTTTTGGAGAACGGTGGAAAAACACGACTTATTTATGATAGCGGAAAAAACTTAAAAAAGGAAGTTGGGGAGTTTAGGGAGCTTTGGGGTGGTTAGGGCGGTTAATTACTTGACGCGTTCCATATATTGGCCGGTCCGGGTGTCGATTTTGACTTTTTCACCGACTTTCATGAACATCGGAACGCGGACATTGAGGCCGCCCTCTAATGTGGCCTCTTTGAAAACATTGGAGACGGTGTTGCCTTTTTCTTCGGGGCCGGTGTCGGTGACAGTGTAGGTAACGGTGTTCGGCAGCTCAATAGCCAAAGCCTCATCTCCTGAGACAATTAGGACCACTTCCAGGCCTTCTTTGAGGTATTTGGTGTCGTCGCCGAGAATGGAGTGGTTGATCGGGAATTGTTCAAACGTTACTGGATCCATGAAGTGGTAATTGTCCCCGTCTTGATATGAGTCTTGCTCACTTTGTGATCTCGCCTCTATCGTTCCTTTGTCACGATATAGATACTGGGTTTTCTTTTTTTCAACATTGGCTTCATCGACCCGGGCGCCGGTAATGAAGGATTTTTCGGTGATGGAGCCGGACCGTAGATTGCGGACTTTGAGTTTGATAGTGCCGCTCCCCCGCCCCATCTTGATGTGCTCATAGTTGAGGACTTGCCATATATTATTGTCCTGCGTAAAGACGGCACCATTTCTGAGTTCGTTGACGTTTAACATACTCTGCCAATATACGCGTAGCGAGGCTAATTGTCAAACAAATCAGACAGTTCCGTGAGGTTGTTGATGAGAGTCACATTTTGATATCTTGCCATTTTCCGTCCTCTTAAAATCCACCTTGTCGATCGATCTTTGACTAGAAAAACCTGAAGACGGTCTTTGAAGTAGTCAGCAGCCGGGAGAGCATCAAATGGGTTATCGTCAATGTGGGCGACTCGTGGATATCTTTCGAGTAATCTGGCGATGGCTTCAATTTTACTGACCGATGTCTTAACGCCAAGATGGTTCGGACAAAAAAAGACGTCATTAACGAAGGGCTTGAGAGGTGCGAGTTGATCTTCGGTCATCCTTAACCAATCAAAGGTAAAGGGACGGCCAGTATTGAGATAGTTGTCAAAACCAGCTTGCTGAGATTTTCCCAAGGTTTCAATGGCTAATGGATTCAGGGCTCTGGTAACATGCCATATTCGTAATAGTGTGTCTAAGAGACCAGGAGTTTGGTTATTACAATCATCACGATCTATGACCGGGATACTTGGCGGCGCGAGTAGAATCCGTGTGGGAATTCTGGGTCGGATGGCTTGATGCTGAAATCGAATTCTGCGAACTAGGACACCATCGATGTCCCATGATATAGCTTTTCTCTCTGTGTCTGACATTATTATCGTATTATATCTCATTATCTGAGCGTAAACAAAAAATCTAAGGTGCTGGTTGTGGCTGGTCGAAAGCTGGGATATAATTCACAATAGGCCGGAGTGGTGGAATTAGGTATACACGTATCACTCAAAATGATATGGGCGTAAGCCCATGAGGGTTCGATTCCCTCCTTCGGCACAATTAGGGTCGTCCAGTTTTTGGTGGACCGAAAGATAGGTGAAAATGCAGGTGTTTAGAATCTTGGTATTTACCTAGATTTGTGAGTATTCGGCAAGCTCCATGTTTTTGAGTTACCTCGCTGGCGATTTGTTTTATGACCTTAATTAGTTCTAATAAAATAGTATTTTCCTCGTCTGTTAAAGTGAGGAGAGAGTCGATATGTTTCTTAGGAACTACGACGATATGGATTGGCCAATATGGTTTGGTGTGATAATAAGCTAAAACATTGTCAGTTTCGATAATTTTCTTGATCGCTGTTTTACCACTTAAGGCTTGTTCGCAATAAAAATCGTCCATTGTTAGGCAGCAGCGGCAGTCTTAGCGGGAGTGTCGTCTTTGGGGGTGGCTGGGCGGGTGCGGGCTTTTTCCATGCCGTAGAATTTGGTTCGTTCGCCGCGGAACATCAGGTCGATTTCGCCGGTGGCACCATTTCGGTGTTTTTGGATGTCGAGTTTGATTTGTTCGCGGTTTTCAGGATCCTCTAGATATAAAAACATGACTACGTCGGCGTCCTGTTCAATGGCGCCACTTTCTCTTAGGTCTGCGAGTTGGGGTTTGCGGCTGCCACGGGATTCGACGGCGCGGGAGAGCTGGGAGAGTGCTAAAACCGGGATTTTGAGCTCACGGGCCAGGTTTTTGAGGCCTTGGGAGATCTCAGAGACTTCCTGGACCCGGTTTTCGAGATTGCGGCTATGAATGAGTTGGAGGTAATCAACGACGAGCAGCTTGAGGCCGTGCTCCATTTGGAGGCGGCGGGCTTTGGTCCGAATTTCGGACAGCGAACTACCGGGGGTATCGTCGATGTAGAGCTGGGCCTCGGCTAGCTGGCCCATGGCGTGGGAGAGTTTGTCGAAATCATGGTCATCGAGCTTGCCGGTTTTGAGACGCCAGGCATCGATGTCGGCCTGGGCGACTAGGAGACGGTCGACCAGTTCTTCCTGGGACATTTCCAGCGAGAAAATGCCAACCGGCAGGTTGGCATTGACTGAGACGTGTTGGGCGATGTTGAGGGCAAAAGAGGTTTTTCCTGTGCCTGGGCGACCAGCCAGGATTATTAAATTGGAGTCTTGGAGGCCGGCCAGTTTGTTGTCTAGATCTCTAAAACCAGTGGGAACACCGCGGAGTTTGTTGGAGTTTTTTTGGAGGTCATCGAGTCTATCAAAACTCTGAGCCAAGGCGTCACGGATTTGGATAAAATCGCGTTTGACGTTTTGCTGAGAGACGGAAAAAACCGATTGTTCGGCGTTGTCGATGATGTCCCCGATCTCCAGAGACTGGTCGTAGGCATTTTCGATAAATTTGGTTGAGTTGGCGATCAGTTGGCGGCGGACGGCGTGTTCTTTGATGATTTTGGCGTAAGATTCGATGTGAGCCGAGGTCGGGACTGTGTTAACGAGTTCGGTCAGATAGGCTGAGCCGCCGACTAAGTCAAGAGTGCTGTTTTGCTTGAGCTTATCAGCCACTGTAATCAGATCTATGGGCTCGCGTTTTTCAAAAAGTTGGACAATGGCCCGGTAAATATGACCATGCTGTTCAGAGCGATAAAAATGCTCGGGCGTTAAAAATTCGCTGATTTTAAGGATGGCGTCTTTGTCAATCAGAAGAGCACCGAGCAAAGATTGTTCAGCTTCGATGTTTTGAGGCGGAATTTTGGTTAGATTAGGGTTGGGTTTGGCCATATAAGTTAATTAATGACAATATTGTTCGATACCTAAGTGGAGAATTACCTTAGTCACGTCTTAACAGTTTGATAAAACTATCACTTGCGGCTCTTCAGGAAGTTTGTCCTTGGTGATGACTAGTTTGGGTATGGGTTCGGGATGTTCAACACCCATTTCTTTGGTGAAGGCGCTAAGTTCACCGAGCTGGAATTTTAAGCCTGGAACAGAAAAATGCATTGGGATAATAATGCTTGGTTCAAGTTGGGAGACGACCTCGGAAGCCACTTTGGCGTCGATGGTAAAGACCCCGCCAACCGGGATTAGCAAAATATCAGTGGTGTTAATTTCTTCGATTTGTTCTTGAGTGAGGGCGTGGCCGAGATCTCCAAGGTGAACTACATTAATGCCGTCGATTGCCATGTGATAGATAGTGTTTTTGCCGCGTTCCTGGCCCTCTACATTGTCATGAAAAGAGTCAACGCCCGAGATTAGAACGCCTTTGACTTCGTATTCGCCAGGGCCGGTGATTTTGACAGGACCTCCGGTGACGGCATCAAGATTGGAGTGGTCTTGATGGTCGTGAGTTTTGAGGGCAATGTCAGCCGAGAGGTCTTTTGGTAGCTTTAGGCCGACAAAATCGGGGTAGTAAGGATCGATGATCAGGGTGGTGGTTTTGCCTTTGAGTTTGAAGAAAGCTTGACCGTACCAGGTGATTTCCATGATACGAAGTTTATCATATCAGAGAGTCTGGTCGCTAGAGTCAAGAATCTAGCGACAATGGGACTTTTCGGATGCACCGCGTCAGACGCGGCTTCGCTCGAAGATACTTTAGTGATAGCTGGAAAGTTAAATGAAGCTCCACGGGCACAGCCCGTGGTATCTTCTCAGCAGTTGTACAGCTTCACAGTGAGCAAGCTCCTGCTAGCGCAGTAAAAAACTGTTCAGCTGGACCGCGTTTCACGCGGTGAAATTGAACATTCACTTAACGTCGCATAGCCCGTGGTACTCTGTTTTTTGCTGATAGATTCCCGTATTCACGGGAATGACGAGTGGAGGTTGACCGATGTCGGGACTTGGCATAAAATCAGAGTTACAAATGGCTGCCGAGGACAAAGGGGAAATTAAACTGCTTTCTGCTCCGATTCAAAAAGACTCGAAACTACCAGAAAATACCGAGGATTTAATTAAGGAGGAACCCTCCGCCGCTAAAGCTATGGAGGGCAGGGAGCTATCAGCGATCAGCGATCAGCTATCAGACGGAAATGACCCACAAAGTGAAGCTCAGGCTCCGGTTGAGGAGCCGAAGGATGAGCCAAAGGTTAAGAGTGATTTTAAGGATGTGGCTCCAAAGAAGAAATCGTTTTGGGCTAAGGAGTTATCTTTGGGTGGATTTTTGTTTTCACAGATGATGATTTTAATTATTGGTTTGGCTTTTTTAGGTGGACTTTTTTTTATTCTTAATCCCGATTTCATGGCTTCAAAGTCGGTCTACCACTCACCGGTGACTAACGAACCGTTAAGCCTGTATTTGGATATCAGTAACCCGGAAGATGAGTTGTTAATTTTTGATTCCTCAGTGGTGGTTAGTGGAAAGACTTCGCCGAACGCCTCGGTCATAATTTCTTCAAAAGAGAATGATTCAGGGGTTTCGGCTAACGTTTTTGGAGAATGGTCAAAGGTTTTTTCGCTCAGCCCAGGATTAAATATTTTGACAATCAGCGCCTTTGATGAACAGGGTAATTCAAAAACTGAAAAAAGAACAGTTTATTATTCACAGGAGAAACTGCCATGACGAGGGTTAATGGTAAATGGTTAGTGGTAAATGGGATCGTTACTATCTGCTTGATAGTTGGACTGGCCTGCAATGCTGTAGAGACAAGAGCTGGTGAGTCAACTGGTTCTTCGGTTTTGGGAACGGATGCTAGCCCATCTTCTAGCATCAGGGGGAAGTTAGAGGCCCTAAAGGCGGAGATTGCTTCAAAAGCGGCTCAGATTAAACAACAGGTTGATAAAAAAATTGATAATAAAGCCTGGATTGGGTTGGTTAAGAGTAAAACGGATACAGAAGTTGTTCAATATTATCTAGATGTTAATCGGGTAATTATTGTGAACGAGTATACTACGTACTCTACTAAGGCTAAGGGGGCTGGTTCGTTGAAAGATATTTTAGCAGCGGATTTTATAGTAGCTCTCGGAGATGTCGACGATAAAAACCGATTGACAGCTAGAAAAATTCTAAAGCAGGCTTCGCCTTCGGCCAATACTGTCGAAAATGTCTGGGGTCAAATTCAGTCGGTCAATGGCTCGACTATTAAATTAAAATCACGAGATAACATTATTGTCAAAATAAATGTTTCTGACAAGACTCATCTTACACTAGGTGGTGATGACGCCTCCTTAGGGGATGCCAGAGCTGAAAAATTTTTAGTAGCGGTTGGCCAAAAAACTGCCGAAGGAGCGATGAATGCTCGGTTTGTTTACTATATTCAATCAGCTGGATTTATGAAGCCGGATAGAAAACTGGCCAGTCCTTCGGCAAGTGTGACTGCCTCCCCTTCACTCAGGCCGACGAAGAATTAGGCGTTTTTTTCTTCCGGAAATATTTCAGCGACTTCTTTTTCAGCGTCGGTTTTGTCTTTAATAGTATCGACACCACGCCAATAATCAGTGCTTTGAAAGACGATAAAACGTTCTTTGGGTAACATCGGGAACATCTCAATTTCATGATCACCAATGTCTGGCAGTAGGTGTTCAACGTCTTTTGAGAAGACATAGACGCCAGCATTTATCCAATGTGGGAGGATTGGTTTTTCTTTAAAACCCAGGATCTGACCCTGATCGTTAAATTCGACAATACCATATTGACTTTTAAGAGGAACCACTAAATCAGTCACAAGGGCATCGCGTTTTTCGTGTTGACTGATCATTTCACTGATGTCTAATAACCAGAGCTGGTCACCGTTGGCGATAAAAACGTCAGTCCAACCAGGGGTTAGTAACTTCATTGCTTGCTTGATACCGCCGCCTCGTCCAAGCGGTGTGTCTTCAATTGAGAATTTTGCCTTAATCCCGAACTCTGTTCCATCACCGATATATTCTTCAATCACTTCGTGCATGTAGCTGCAGGCAAAGACGATTTCGTTAATACCGGCTTTAGTCATCTGTTCGATGATATAGTCTAGGATTGGTTTACCGTTTATTTCGATCATTGGCTTGGGACGGTCGTTGGTTAATGGTCGAAGTCTCTCTCCTTTTCCGCCGGCTAAAATAATTGCTTGGGTGATCATGTTAGTTGCTAGTTGCGTGAGTCTAGTGACTTGAGTTCCTTTCATTAACGAATTTAGCATGCTGATTAATAAACTGGGTGACTTGGTCTTGGCGTTGGCCTGTGGCGTTGGCACCAAGTTCTTCAACGGTCAGTCTCAGAATTGGTTCGGTGTTTGATTTACGGACCAGGAAGCGCCAATTAGGGAAGGAGATAGCGACCCCATCGATTTTTAAAATTTCTCCCTCATTAAATTCTTTTTCTATCATCTCCATTAGCTCATCTGCGTTTTCAACCCTAAAATTGATCTCTTCGGATTCGTAGCTGCGTTTGACCTCAGCCGCCAGAGCAGATAAACGTTTTTTCTCGCGGGTCATGGCTCCCAGGACCAGTAAAATGACCGGTAGCTGGGACTCTGCGTTACCGGTATCACGGAAAAAATTGTGGCCTGAGGATTCTCCGCCGAAGATTCCCCCCTCCTCGTTCATTTCTTGGGTAATAAAGGCGTGTCCGACCCTGGTCATTACCGGTACTCCCCCAGCCTCTTCAATATTAATTTTGGGTGTATACATATATCTGATGTCGTACAATATTTTTTCGCCTGGGTGGTCACGAAGCAGTTCACGAGCCACGATCGCGATAATACTCGAAGGCTCGACTCTCTCCCCTTTTTCGTCGATAAACATCAGTCGATCACCGTCTCCGTCAGTAGCCAAGCCTAAATCAGCCTGGTCGGCGACCACTTTATCTTTGACCATTGTTAAATTAGCCATGATCAGAGGGTCTGGTGGATGAGATGGGAAAGTGCCATCCAGCTCGAAGTTGATTTTGATAAGTTGGCCGGGCATGGTTTTGAAAAGTGACTCGAGGTAGGTAGCGCCCATTGCATTGGCAGCATCGGCGACGATTTTGAAGGGGGAGATTTCCGGGTGGCCGGCGATCTTTTTGGCGTTGGCGACTTCTTGATCGAGCAGATCGGCGGTTTCGACCCGGGAAACCATGCCTTCAATTCTGTCGGTGTTTTGACTGATGGCTGATCGCTGTAAGCTGATGGCTCTTCGTTTAATCTCCTCCATGCCGGTATTTTGGCCGATTTTGATCAGGCCGGAGGGGGCATTTTTGACCATTTTGAGGCCGTTATAATCTTTGGGGTTGTGGGAAGCGCTGATTTGAATGCCGCCGTCACAGTTGTAAAAACGGACCGCAAAGTAAAGAGTCGGCGTAGAAACCAGGCCAATGTCGACTACGTCCGCTCCTCGCTCGATCAGGGTTTGTTTGGCGACTTCGAACAGCTGGGGTGAGGATAAACGCATATCCCGACCCAAGGCGATTTTGAGAGGAATGCCCCGGGCGTTGTCAGCGTTGATAAAATCGAAAATAGCCTGAACAATAAACTTAATATTTTGTTCGTTGAACTGCAGTGGATAAGTGCCGCGGATATCGTAGGCTTTAAAGATTTTTTCAGATAGATCCATTTTCAGCGAATCGGGCAACAGTAATACTTTACCACAAAGGATAAAAGTTTTGCTATCCAGGGTTAATTTCGGTAAGATATGAGAGTGAAACCACAAACTTTGAAGGGATTTAAAGATTATTTGCCGGAAGAGGCGCGCAGGCGCGCTTTTGTGGTGGGGAAAATTGTGAAGGTGTTTGAGAAGTTTGGGTTTGATCCGCTGGAGACGCCGACGCTGGAATATGCCGAGGTGCTGGAGGGAAAATACGGCGAAGAAGAGCGGCTCATTTATAAATTTGAGACCATCGGTGGAGATAGAGTGGCCATGAAGTACGATCTGACGGTGCCACTGGCGCGGGTGGTGGCTCAGTATGGGCCCCGAGGTGAGCAGGTTTTGCCGATGCCGTTTAAGCGCTATCAGATCCAGTCGGCGTTTAGGGGTGAGAATACTCAAAAGGGGCGGTATCGAGAGTTTTTGCAGTGCGACGCGGATATTGTGGGTGTAGACAGCGCGGTGGCGGACGCGGAGGTGTTGGCGGTGGCTTACGAGGTTTACAAAAGTTTGGGGTTGGAAGTGGTCATAAAAATTAATGACCGGGCGTTGATGGTGGGTTTTGAACCGAAATTTCTGGCAGCGGTCGATAAACTCAAAAAAGTCGGTGAGACCGGAGTGATGACTGAGTTGACCCAGAAAGGCTATCCGTTTGAGTATGCCAAGAGCCGGTTTGAGGAGATTTCGAGTAATCAGGAAAGTGCGCGGCTAAAAGAGATTCGAGCTGTGTTTGAGAAAATGGGTTATCCGCCGGAAGTATTTGAATTTGAATCAACGCTTGTCAGGGGATTGGATTATTATACCGGTCTAATCATGGAGGTGAACATTAAGAATGATGAAAATTCTTCCTCGCTGGGCGGTGGCGGGAGATATGACAAGATGATCGGCAAATTCAGCGATGAGGAGATGCCGGCGGTCGGATTTTCAGTCGGGGTTGATCGGACAATTGAGGCCATGACCGAGGCTGGGAAGTTGGATGTCGGGGCAAGTAGCGCTAAGGTATTAGTGAGTGTTTTTTCGCCGGAGATGATGGAGAAGGCACTGGAGGTAGGTTCTCGCTTACGCTCGAACAGTATTAATTGTGAGGTTTGGCTCGAACCAGGGGCAAAATTGGAGAAGCAGTTGAAGTATGCCGATCAAAAAGGGATACCGTTTGTGGTGATCCAAGGGCCGGATGAGGTCGCTAAAAACGAGGTTATTTTGAAGGATCTAAATAATCGAACTCAGGAAAGTTTAAGTGTCGAACAGCTGGTAAAAAGGCTGAAATAATCTAGAGATCCCTCGCTAGAAGCTTCGGGATGACATTTTCTGTATAATAAATATAGCTGATGAAATCTAAGATCCTGCTTTATCCTCTGCCGTTTTTAGCATTGATTATCGCCAATGTAATTTGGGGCGGGACGCCGGTGGTGGCCAAGTTGGCCTTAAACGAGATTCCGATCGGCAGTTTGGCATTTTTGCGGTTTTTTCTGGCCTTTATACTGATATTGCCGTTTGTTTTGACAGTCAAGAAAAAGGATAAAATCAAAACCTCAGACTTACCAAAGTTGGCGGGACTTGGACTTCTCATTGTGACTTTTCATATTTATTTCTTTTTTGCAGGGGTTAAAAAAACTACCGCGATTGATTCATCGGTCTTGGCTTTGATCGTGCCAATATTATCGGTGGTGGCTGGGTGGTGGTTTTTGAAGGAAAAGATTTATTGGGTTAATCTGCTCGGAATTGTGCTGGGGCTAGTGGGGACAGTGGTAATTGTGGGGTTGCCTCTACTGTTACTGGGCAGTTTGACTTCTGAGGCCTTGATCGGCAATGTTTTGATAATCTTGTCCAGTATCTGTTTTGTGGGAGGGGCGATTTTGTCAAAGCAGCTGTTAAAAAACTACTCTGCGCTAACCTTGATTTGGACCTCGTTTCTAGTTGGGGCCGTGACGTTTTTGCCCTTAGCGGTGGTCGAGCTAGGGCAAGATCCTGGGTGGGTGGGAAGGGTGAGTTTGGT
>CAZXEW010000059.1:0-54515 GCA_964640215.1 uncultured Gammaproteobacteria bacterium | reverse complement strand
TATAAATTAGATGTTAATGGAGCCATAAATTCTAATAACTATATTTATGCTAGTAATGGTATGAGGTTGGGTGAATTATATGGAAATGGCGGTTTGTATCGACCAAGTGGCATTATGCAATTTGATATTGGTAGTCAAAATACTTTCCGGTGGACGTATCAAAATAATACCTTAATGTCTCTTGATTGGAAAGACGGACTAAATACGTTCGATAAAGATATCAATGCCGGAAGGCTGATTGTCAATAATCCGGTTGGGTATAATCCTGCTTTGTCGGTGACAGGTAATGCCAACATTAGCGGCAATGCGACTGTTGGTGGTACTGTCCAAGCCAATTATTTTAATGCAGCAGGAACTGTGGCAATATATAACTCAGCGGGTGAAGGCGGAACTTTAAAGCTAACTGGCAGCAATGGCACTAATTATCACATAGAGAATCTCAACGGAGTCCTAAGAGGCATCAATAGCCCTTGGAGTTCAGAGATTTGGCGGATCGATCAAGGCGGGGCGGCTACTTTTAATGGAGGGCTGTGGGCGCCTGTTTTTTATGATTCAGATAGCCCATATTATAAGGTTGATCCAAATTACTCCTCTCAACTGCGTTGGTTAAGTGCCGATGGGCCAAATAATTTCGGCACAACTGATTTTTGGGAAGATGTTAAGTTGCATAATGAGATCTATTCTGATAGTTGGTATAGAGTTAATAGCACTGCTAGTAGCAACTATACTGGTGGTATTTATTGGCAAAGCTATGGTGGTGGCTGGTATATGCAGGATACTACATGGCTTCGAACATACAACCAGAAATCTATCTTTGCAGGTGCTGGTGAGATTGCGACGAATAATATTCAAATAGGTGGTAATTTATATGGTTGGCCTTACCAGCCGGGTATTAATGAAGCAGCTTCAGTTAATGGTAGTCCGAATTTATATCTGACTGCTACAAACAATATATATTTACGAAGCACAAATGGCTTTAACGGCGGGGATTATGCTGAATTATTTAAAGCTGATGAAAGATTAGAGCCCGGTGATATTGTGTCGACCGGGCCACAGACAAGTTCTATCCAAAAAAGTAAATACGGCATTACGTCAACTGTCGGAGTAATTTCCACCAAGCCGGCGATGCTAATCGATGGATCAGGAGTTGTCTTTGGTGGACCAACTACCATAAATGATGTTAACCAGGCTACAGATCAACACGAAAAGGATAGTTTAATCAAACAAATGCAAGATCAGCAAGGCAAATATCCAGTTGCGCTATCTGGAAGAGTACCAGTCAAGGTTTCTAGTCAGGGTGGATTTATCCGTAACGGGGACAATATTGTCACCTCTTCTCTACCGGGAATTGGGGCGAAAGCCAGCAGCGCTGGTGTGACAGTTGGCAAGGCTATGTCGCAATTTTCCCCAAATGATCAAAGCTGCTCCTTATCGAGCTCGCTGGAATCAATTCAATGGCCGCAGATGAAAGATACTGATGACCAGGAAATATTGACTAAATCATGTTTTAAACTGCCTGACGGGACTTTTGTTGGCAAAATCATGCTGTTTGTCAATACTTCGAGTTTTGATCCGGACACCTATCTGACCTCAACCGATGGCTATACCCTAACCTCTTTGCTGGATGGCAGTTATCAGCTAGAAGATAAAAATAATAATCCTATCACCCGGGTCGGTGCCTTTGCCAACCTTATTGTCAGTCAGATCAAAGCCGGAGTCATTAATACTGAGAAGCTAATCGTCAAAGGCGTCGATGTCCTGGAAACTTTAAAGGCCCAACAGCAAACGATTAACACTTTGACCGAACAAAACAAACTGCAGCAGCAGGAGATTGATCAGTTAAAAGCAAATGTTGAAGAGCTGAGGAAGGTTCAAACTCACTAAGGAATCGTGAATTGTCATTCCCTTGAAAAAGGGAATCTAGACCTCCGACCTGATCGGGGATGACACAAGAGAGATCGGGGATGACATCAGAGAGGTTGGGACTGTTGACACGCTCACTCTTAGGCCCTAACATTAATCAAACGGAGGTGAAAAATAGTTTTCAGCAAACAGTTCTCAGTTTTCAGACCTAATAATCTGAACTCATCTGATGACTGATAGCTGACAGCTGATAACTCTTATGAGTATTGGATCCTACTTTTCTGGCGAAAAAAAGAAGAAAAAAAAAGGTGCCGGCAAGGCCATCACCCAGGCACCGGTTTTTGTGCCACCCAAAATCATCACTAAAGGGAAAGACAAATTCTGAACCCCACCTGCCCCTATGTCTAAAAAAAAGAAAACCACCGCTCCTGGCAGCCCAAAGCTTAGCCTGGCCTTCTACGCCCTAGCCTTCATTGTCATCTTAATCATCCTCGGTAAAATTATTCGCCTAATCATGGGTCTTGGCCAACCTGTCACCCCTCAGTTTGTCAACGCCTCAGAGCTTCGTTCCTGGAATGGTACAACTCCGATCAATTTGGTGATGAAAGCCGCTGACTTGTCTGTCATCAACTACAACCCGGCCGACAAAAAATTTACCGTCATCGCTATCCCCGGCGAAAGTTATATCAATGTACCCCGCGGTTACGGTTCCTGGCCGATTGGCAGCATTTACTCTCTTGGCGAGGAAGAAAAAACCGGCCGGGGAGCCTCCCTGCTGAAAGATTCCATCGCCTCACTGTTGGGTCAACCGATTGACCGCTTCATCCTGGTCAACTCCCCTCAAACCTCCCAACAAATTGTCAACCAAATGCACTCCAATCTATTTACTGGACTTTTCTTACTCAATCAAATCAAAACCGACCTGACTCCACTCGAGGAGTTAAGCCTGGTCTTTGCCATCTCCCAGGCCCGGAGTGACAAAATTGTCGACCTTGACCTCTCAGAGACCAATATTACCCGAAGCATTCTACTGCCGGACTCAACCCGAGTCCTGGGGGTTGATAATATCCGCCTGGATTTGTTCGTTCGGGAAAAATTAATCGATGAGGGCATCACCCGGGAAGCTTTGCCGATAGCTATTTACAACGCCACCGACCATCCGGGCCTGGCCCAGGATGCCTCCCGCATCATTACTAACCTTGGCGGAAACGTTATCACCACCTCCAGCACCGAAAGCTCCCTTATCAATTCATCGATAATAGTTATGAACGGGGACAAACAAAGCCTTCTTAAAAGCTATACTTTTAACAGACTTACTGGCATCTTTTCGCCCGCCTGTTTTCCCAAAGGCTGCACTCCTCAAGACCCCAAACTCGACACCTCGAGGGCCCAGTTAATCGTCGTTCTGGGTGAGGACTACTACCTCCAAAATTACCAGCACAATTGACTTATCCCATGATTTCCGTAATATACACATCAGATGCTATCGATTATACTGGCCGCCGCCGTCATATTCATCGCCTTTGCTTACGGGGTCATCATCCTCAGCCGGGGTAGTCAAGAAAATCTGACCAATTTCGTTTTTAGCACTTTTATCGTCCAAAATCCCTCCCTTCTCGATAATCAATTCTTTTCTGAACTGGCTATTAACCCGCATCTGCGCGATCTGACCCTGTCTTTTGAAGTTCTAACTAGAGGAGGGGACAAGGCTCTGGTTTTTTACGCCCCCCAGGATATCTCTCGTCATTTTCCGCTACTAAAATTACTTGAGATCGAAGATTATATATTTCAACTTAACCCGGAGCGCGATTCAGCCTTGAGTCTACATTCACCCGATCAAATCACCCTGGATCAACCACCCCTTATTTTGGCCAATTTAGCGCTTGCTCCTGGCGACCAACTTTTTTGGCAAGTCACTCTGACCATTCAATCCCGTGCCCCTGACAAACCCTTGATTAACCTTAGGGCTATCATTAAGTCTGCCGATTTAAAACGCCTGAGCGAGCTTAAAAACATCCTAATTAGCCAACTCAACACCAAACTCTCTCTGATGCCAATCACGGCTAACCCCTCCAAAAACACCGTTTTTGATTACCAGAACCGGCGCCTCCTTCCAAATGAAGCACTCAACACCCCCATTGAAAATTTAACCAATTTAATTAGAATTTAGTTTGAAGATTCGTCAGCCTCATCATCACTGCGATCAGATTCTGAGACATCGCCGATAAGTGACAGATTATCCGATGGCATCGAGACAATATTAGTCTCATCCAAAAACGAGGGCTGATTCTTAAATCGTTTAGCCCGGAAAGTCTCCCGGATCATGATCGTCACCGCATTTGACTTAACAGATCGAATAATCGCCTGGTATTTATTACCGCCATGTATCAGTTTAAGAAGCAAAAAAGCCGTATCATCTGGCAATACCCCAAGATAATGGTCATCTTGATCAACCACTGTGATATTTTTAGTTTTAGGTACCAATTCAACCATCGTTCCGGCTGAGATACTCATTAATTTCTGGGGTTCGGCCAATTTAATCAGATTAACTAATTTGGTAATACCCGGCTCTTTTAGAAACATCGTCGACGAAAAACTGCGCATCGAGACTGTCCCGGCTATTCGTGTCGGATCGTTATCTTTACAGGCCTGGATTTTTTTAAGATTTTTTTGAGCTATAGAATTGTAAGGATCAAGGCTTAAAACATCATGGTAAATTTTCTTGGCTTCTTTATATTTTCCCAGTTCGCACAGTGCCCTGGCCAACCTATTCAAAGTCGTGATATTGATCGGATCAGCTTCGTTAATCTGTTGATTTAACCGGACAGCCTCTTCCCATTGACAATTCAAAGCCGCGTTTATTGCTAAACGATGGAGATCTGAATTTGTACTATTTTGATCCATCGATGAGACAGTATATACCAGTATAACGCGGGTTTGCAACTCCTCTGATTTGCCAAAACGCTGCCTTTTATACTATGATTGACCCCATGTCTTTGAGTTTTACCGGAGCTACCTACTACTCACTACTAACTACTAACTACCCACTACTAACTAACAATGTCCGGTCATAGTAAATGGAGTACCATCAAACGGCAAAAAGGCGCCAACGACGCCAAACGTGGCCAAACTTTCACCAAAATCGCCAATGCTATCTCTATCGCTGCCCGTTTGGGCGGCTCCGGCGACCCTGATGCCAACCCCCGATTACGGATGGTTCTTGACACCGCCCGCTCTGTCAATCTGCCTAAAGAAAACGTCCAGCGGGCCATCGACCGTGGTCTTGGCCGACTGCCAGGTCAGGTCCTGGATGAAGTCATCTATGAAGGCTTCGGCCCTTCCAAAGTGGCTTATCTGATCGAAGCTGTTAGCGACAATCGCCTTCGGACTACCTCTGAGGTCCGAAACCTCTTCGAACGGGCCGGGGGCAGTCTAGGCAGCAGCGGTGTCACAGCCTACCTGTTTGATAAAAAGGGCCAGATCAAAGTCAAGAGCAAATCAGATCAAATTGATAACCAAACCCTTGAACTGATCGATTTGGGCGCCGAGGATGTCGAAGCCCTACAGGAGAATGGTATCGACGAATTCTTAATCCTAACTGAGCCTAGCGAGTTATATTCAGTGAGTACAAAAGTTACTCAATCAGGCTTCCCGCTGCTGTCAAGTGAAATAGTTTATATTCCTAATATCCATGTTGAAATCACTGATCCAGAAAAAGCCCGGAAGGTTCTAGACTTTACCGAAAAAATAGAGGAGTATGACGACGTTCAAAAAGTCTACGCCAATTTTGATATACCACGGGAGTTATTAGTTAATAGTTCGTACAAATCAACAGAAAACTAAGAACTAAGAACTAAGAACTAAGAACTAATTATGATAATCCTAGGTATCGATCCCGGCACTGCGACCACAGGTTATGGCTTAATCAGAGTCCCTGACGACATTTTGAACCGTCAATTTGACTATGACATCGAACTGATCGATTATGGCTTTATTTCCACCCCCAAAGATACTCTGATGGAAAAACGCCTAGTCATGCTGCATCACGAACTCGAGTCAATCATTAACCAGTTTAATCCTAATGCCATCGTGATCGAAATGTTGTTTTTCGGCGCCAACACCCGAACCGCCATCTCAGTCGGGCAGGCGAGGGGAGTGCTAATGTTATCTGCCGGTATGCACAATGTACCCATTCATGAATACAGCGGCTTAACTGTCAAATTAATGGTCGCCGGGGGTGGGCGGGCTGACAAAAAACAAGTTCACGAGGGAGTCCGTCGCTTCTTAGGTAAAAACGGTGATAAAAGTTCGGAACTGAGTAAACCAATGTCAGGTATGACTCGTAAAAAAAGTTTCAACGATGACGCTGCTGACGCAGTTGCCATCGCTATCTGTCATGTCCTAAAATTAGTAGCCAAATGAAAATGCGAATCAATTTCCTGACTAAACGTCAAAAAATAGTCACCTCTGCCATTATTATGACACTGGCGCTGGTACTAACCTTAGCTCACAATAATCTGTTTTACCGGGTCCAATTCGTGATTGGTTTAGCCCTGCTAACTTATTTTCTATCACTGTGGTCACTCTGGGAGGGGATGACCAAACTAAAAGCCCTGGTTTTACTTTCCCTGCCAACCTTTTTTACCGTGGCTATGGCCAGTTTTGCCTACCTGTTGCCACTACGCTGGCTAGTTAGACTGCCCTTTGCCCTCTGTTACGGACTCTCAGCCTACGCTATCCTACTCTCCCAAAACGTCTTTAACGTCGCCGCCATCCGGACAATTCCACTTTACCGGGCCTCCACTACGGTCAGTTTCTCAGCTACTATTATCACCGCCTTTCTGCTCTTCAGTGTCATTTCTTCACTCAACCTAGCTTTTTTTTGGAATGGTATTTCCATCTTTCTAATAAGCTTGCCATTGATTATCCCGATCATCTGGTCGGTTGAGATGAAAACTCTTGATGGACAAACCGTCATCATCAGCCTAGTTATCAGCTTGATTACCGCCGAAATTGCCATTGCCCTGTCTTTTTGGCCTGTGGCGACCACAATGTGGTCACTAGTCTTGTCAACGGCGATGTACTTACTGCTAGGCATCATGACCGAGCGCCTACGGGATCGGCTCACCAAACGAGTTGTCGGCGAATATTTAGCAATCGGTATTATTGTTTTAATATTCACCACCATATCAACTTCCTGGACCGGCTAGGCAGAGTAGAGGAGTGGCCCATAGCAAATAAGACAGTTTGATATAGTTAGTAGTAATTACAGTTTAAAACTATAAGCCATAATCAATAATATGAAATCTACGCACGGACAGCCACAAATATTTTACCATTAACGTCCAGAGGAGAGGAGCCAGATGCAAATTGCCCTACTCTGTACCTTACAAAAGCGCACTACCCTTACAACTATGTTTTCACGCGTGAAAAATTAAAATTCTTGACCGAAGTCAAGTTAACCAATATAATTCAAGCCTAAAATGTTACCAGGAGATTACATAGCTGGCCTAACTGATGGTGAAGGATGCTTCTCTCATGCAGTGGAGCTTTCCTTGATTTAAACAATATTTCAAAACAACTAACTAAGATACGCCTATATACGCCTAGTTGATCCCTCGCTTGTTAGCTCGACGTCGCTCAATGTAGATTATGCGACGTCGGACGCACGGATTCCGAGAGGAGTGCTTCTAGGCTGAACCAACTGCCTCGGATGTTAAATTTAAGCCTGAGAGCTAACTTTTTACAAACCCTTATTTAACTTGCTACCTGCTAATATTTGGTTAACTTTTTACATTTCTTCATGGATCATTTCAGCTAGCTATCAACTAAGTGATTAGACTGTTATAACAGGCCAAACCTAAGATAGCTAATTGCCCGTCTCCCCCACCTCCAAGCCGTTTTAGGGGGGATTTTGGGCCTCGTGCCTACACAGCCTTAAGATCCCTTTGTTAACCGCTCGGGCTATGAAAACCCGCCACTCTCCAGACTAATTATCATCATGAGCGTCCTTTTCTGTCATCGTGGCCGTCCTTTTCTGTCATCCTGAGCGTTCTAGCGATGGATCTCTAGATTTAGAAGAGCTAACACCTTGGCAGATTTTTTAAAAAACATTCGCGCCGGTTGAGCTTAAGATCCAATTGACCAATTTACCAAGGTACAAACAAATTCTAATTGATCAATTTAAAAATTAATTCATTGTTTGATCCATTGGTTAATTGTATCTTCAGGGAAACCTGACTTCGGTATTAATTCCTCCTGACTGTTGCCATTTTCTCCAATTTTTCCTATTTTTTGTACCTTAATACGCTTATGCTGCCGCTATAAGTAGTAAATCTGGTAACTTATTTAACATATTGTCCGACATCGACTTATTACAGCTTCGGTCCTGAAGGCCGCTGTTTTTTGCATTTCAAGATGCGGTATAATTTCTTCGAAGGAGCAATTTCTGACTTAACATGATACATCGCAGCCTATTTTTAATTTTTTCTTCTTTACTACTCCTCGCCTCTATCCCCGTCGGTGTGGCTTTAGTCAAACAGCAGGTCAATCTCAAAAGCCAAGCCTCTGCCCCCAAAGTGACCAGCATTGAGATCACCGGCCCCACAGTCAGTGATTTTCGAACCAAATCCCCCCAAATTCAGCTCCAAATCAACTATGTCCCCCCAAAACCAACTGATCATTTTCCAACCTCCTTCCGTCTGGCCAATCAGCTGCCGGATTTAGATAATAGCCAGGAAAATCCCTTCCTTAGAAACGCTACCATCATCGATTGGCAACTCGATCCAACTCCTGGCCAAAAAACCGTTTACGCCCAGTTCAAAGTCGGCAATGACTGGACTCAACCTGTGTCAGCTTCGATTATCCTTGATCCTCCCCAGTAGCTATCATTGACAAACCCGCACAATTTGCGCCATGATAAAGTAAAGATATTGGATAGTCCAACCAACATTAACGTGCACGAATTTCGAGAGTTTTTCAAAAACAAAAAAAATCTCCTGACAGTTTTGATCCTGATCATCCTGGCCCTGGCGCTACCATTTATAATCCGTCTGGCCCGGCAAACCCAAATCTTCAAATCGCGGGCCGCTAATCAGCCGGTCTCATTTACCGGTCTAAACGTCGACAATAGAGGCGACATCCCGATCTTGAAGCCGACCAAGAAAGACCCCAACTGCAAAACCTTCTGCGAACTGATCTATCAAGTCGACATCCAGCTGGATCCGGTCATAGCCTCACCCCAACCATGAGAGAAACGATCATCGGCTTTATAATTTTAACCATCCTAACAGCCTCGATCGCTACCGGAGTCGTCTTAACCAATCAAAATCAGAACCTGAAAAGTAAAGCCGCCGGTACGGATATTCAAGCCACTTGTGCAGTACAAGGGCCAGCTATAACTGGTCAACCAATAACATTTAAGGCCCAAGTTGTAAATAATACTAGCCAGGTTTATTACAGTTGGACCATCAATCACCCAAGCTGTACGCCAGGAGGTCAGTCTTATCAACCTGTGAATTCAGACACTTTCACCGTAACTTGTACTGAACCGGGAGTAAAAGGGGTAGTCTTAATTGCTGGAACCAGCACTGATCCTTCAACTGGACATGCTGACTGTTCAGTTGATGTAACACTACCCTCGCTTTATCCTGCCCCAACCCCTATACTAGAAGCCCAGTGCACGCAAGATAATCCGCCTTCAGTCCGTATTTCCTGGACACCCGTACCAGGTGATACAGATCCTAGTCATTACTATAGACTCTGGCGTGAGGGTAACGGTTTCGATAATAGAAGGGCCGCCGCTCTGGTTACAACTGATCATATCCTCGATGACTCACAAGACTTTAGTGGAATAGAACCTCATCAAATCCTAAGTCCTAATTATTCTTTTTATAATTCCCCTGGGTTGGTAGATAACGCCACTTATAACTACGTCCTTGAATACATAGATGGCAGGTCCAACCCTGTCTCAGCCAGGGTTCCAGTTACCACCCTAAACTGTCCTGGTGGTGAAGGTTATATCCCACCCGCAAACTTAACTTCTTCCTGCACTCTTCAGACAAATCCAGCCATAGCTGGTCAACCAATTACCTTTACTTCACAAACAACCGGAAATATCGGCACCGTCTACCACAGTTGGATTATTAATTCACCAAGTTGTAATCCTGGAGGTCAACTCTACTCGGTGCTAAATTCACCCAATTTTACTACTACTTGTACTGATCCCGGCCCTAAAACTATCGTGTTAACTACCGGAACATCACCTCCGGTTGTTAATAGTGGCCACGCAGAGTGCACTGCAGATCTAGCCCCACCTGTCGGCGGTGTTCTCTCCTGTAATTCTCAATGTACACCTCCTAACATTGGTGCCGTGGATCCGTGCTCAGCCGCTGGGGGTGGCTGTACGAAATGTACTGCCATCCCGCCACCCCCAGGAAGCAGAACACTCACAACGTTCACCTGTAAGGACCCCGGTAATGGAAGTTGCACAGCTTGGAGTCCCGCCACATGTCCTGTTGCCTGCGGTGGAGGCACTCAAACTCGGACCTGTACTCAGCCACAACCTGGAGGTATCTGTACCGCACCAGGTAATGATTGTACTACTCTGTCTCAATCATGCAACACTCAGGCATGCCCTGTAAACGACGGATGGAGTGATTGGAGTACTTGTAGTCTTACTTGTGGTGGCGGCACCCAAACCCGAACTTGTACCAACCCAGCTCCTGCTAATGGTGGGGCTGCATGTGTTGGGGCAGCTTCCCAAGCTTGCAACATCCAAGTTTGCCCTCCTCAAAGTCCGGTGACTCAGGTCTCTCAAAGCAACGGCCAGGTCTCGGTTAATTGGACCGGCACCGCCAATGGTGTCTGGATTACCGATAAGTCAGTTAGTAATCAGCCCGGTACTAATAGTTTCTACTGGTGCGGAACTTGCCGTAACATCTTAACCACCAGACTAACAGAATTAGTGGATTCACCAAACCTAACTGTCAAGCCATTTGTATTCGGAGCTACACTTTCTCAAGCTGGTTTCAAAATCGATCATTATCCACCTACCACTGGCACAGCCCGAAGTAGTTCAGTCTACAATCTGGTAAACGGTCATAGTTATGCCGTTATGGTGTCAAATAGAGATGCGTTAAGCAATGATGTCGACTTTACGTATGTCGCCGACACATCTAATTCTAGTATTCCTGCCGCGCCCACAATAACTCCACGTGTCTGCACTAATGGAGTAATCACTGCTAATGTCACCCCAGCCAGTTTTAGTCCGGCCGCTGGCATTATAGACATCAACGATACCGGCGCAACTGATCAGGTCACTTTTGCCAATAGTTACTTTTATAAAATAATTAATTCTATTCCCACCTCCATCGATAATTCATTCACCCGCCATACACCACCAAACAACGAACCACTTACGCTACTGCCAAATAAAACTTACTCTGTTAGGACATATCACGGATATGTAAGTGGCAATTCCGCCCCCCAAATCCATTCCGAAATTGCAACTTTCACCACTCCTGTCGTCTGTAATCCAACAACTACCTGTGATTCGGCTGCCTGTAATATTAGTTGTGGCGCAGTTGGTGGTACATGTCCTTCTCCGACTGGAACTTGTGTTTGCAATCCTCCTCCGGCTCCGGTTTGTGGTGGACCCTGCACCCCAGGTGGGGCAGCCTGCCCAACAGGTTGCACTTCTTGCCGCCTTGATGCAAATGACCAAAATAAATGTCAGGTTCCCGTCTGTCCAATACCTGGTAGTGTACTCAGCATTAATCCACCGACCAACAGTTCGATCGATCCGGTTCCACGCACCGTGACATGGTCATCATCCAGTGGCGCAACTAGCTACAACGTCAAAATTTATCGCAATGACCAAACTAACATCGCTGACCCCTGTATTAGGGATGGTGCTCTTTGCACTAATCTGACGCAGACCAATACCAGCTTTATGTTCGCACCAAATTTGTCTTATACCATTTCAGTGACGCCCAACAACACTTGCGGAACCGGGGCTTCTAACCAATCGATAGTTACCACCAACGCTTCATCTTGCAACACCCTGCCAACCATCATTACCAGTACTAATCCAGCCAACAACGCATCTATTAACGTCGGTACACCAACCCTGAGATGGGATGGTAGCAATGCTACCAGTTATCAAGTTAAAGTATATCCAACAGATCAACCAGGCATCGGTCCATGTATTAGAGATGGAGCTTTATGTAATGATAATGTCTCTGGCAATAGTTTCAACATTTCTACGTTAGCCGCTGGTAAAACCTACAATGTCTCGATTATTCCCCAAAACACCTGTGGCCAAGCCGCTGCCTATAACAGTACCTTTACCGTTACACCAGCCTCCGTCGCGCCCACTGCCTCTCCCCTGCCGCCAAATACTTGTACGCTCAAAGAATCCTGCGCCACACCGTTAATTGGGACTCATTACTGTGAAGGTATTCAACCCGGAGGAGGCACCTGCACTCAGGCCAATATTACTAACTGCTGGTCAGATGAAACCAAACAGGCTGAAAATAAATGCGCCGTCACCCCGGGCAGCCTGTCGCTGTCATGTGAGCCGGTCACTAATAACCTGGCTGTCGGCCAGTCAACTGCCTGGAAAATCCAGTTTAACAACTCAGCCGGATCCCTAGGCAGTACCGCCTCGATCGCCTTCACGCCCGATGACGGCACGCCTATTGCCACCCAAACGCTCACTCCGGCTTTCTCCGGTAATTACAGCGTGACCACGGCTCCGATCAGCTACTCTGCCGCCAAAAGTTACCAGCCGAAGATCAAAGTGACCATTAACAATAACATCGTCCTTAGTCCTCTTGAGTACACCTGCAGTCCGCTGATTGTCGGCCGGTCGTCATTAACGGCCAACTTAACCGGTGATGACTCAATCAGCACCAAGACCGAACACACCTATACCGCCCATGTCACTGACGCCACCCAGGACCAAAATGTCACTATCTCTCAAGTAATCGTCAAGTTAGTCAAAGCCAATGGCAATCCGGTATCTCCACAGACCTGCGGCAAGGCCCTGACCAGCGGTAACTGTGAACTCTTAAACAAATCCGGGCTCAGCGGCAGTAAATCAGTCAACTTCACCTTTAAGTGGAAACCAGGCGGCGAGGCTGGAGATTATCAGATGTACGTTTACGCCACCAGCAAAAATACCCAAAACAACGCCTCCTTAACCTGCAGCGGCAAACGGCCAAACGGCGAAACCACCACTGCAGACGGGAAACCTGTCTACCCATGTAACACTGAAGCTGCCATCGATCTTCGTGTCGACTTAACTCCCGCTGCCGATGGCTTTAGGATCGCCGAATCTCAAGACGGCTTGTCAACTGCTCCGTGGGTCCCCATCAGCCAATGGCCGGCCATCAACCACTATCAATTTATCGACGCCGCGCCGGGTCTTAAAACGCTTTTTGTCCAATTCCGGGCCAACACCGGTGAGGTTCAACCTGTATTACAGAAAACCATCCAGCTGGTTGGACCCTCCCCGCTTATCACCAATGCCGACTGCAAATTGGACTTGTCAGGCAAAGGCTTAAATATCAACTTGTCCGGCTATAATTTCGGCCCCAAAAACACTAAGTCGAAATTAACCGCCAATGGCACTATAGCCAATATCACCAGCTGGACTGATAAAAGTGCCTCCCGCAGCCCAGATCAGGTGACCACCAAACTCGCCAGCTCCAACATTGACCCCCAAACCGGACAGACCTACAACATTATCCTGACTCGTTCCGACGGCCAAACTGCCGAGGCGACTTGTCTGGTGGGGACCTCAACTCTATCAGTCGGCGCCAGACTTGTTTGCCGCTCACTTAGTAACGGCGACCAGGACAATATTGAGATGGTCTTGGCAGATAGTTTCAAGGGCGGTAAAGTCATCAAACAAAAAGTCAAGATTGACAAAGACGGTAACATTGCCGGTCTCACAAATCTACTTCAGCAAGGGGCCTGTTATAAAATATCACTTAAAGCTCCGGGTGGTATTCGTCGAACAGCCGAATTCCAGGCCGGCGAAGGAGCGACTATCGTCCCTGATTTCCGGTTAACTGTTGGAGATATCTTCCCCGGAATCGGAGATGGTGTCATTAATAGTTTCGACCGGGCCGAAATCATCCGCCAATGGAGTGCCGGCTCATTCAGCACTGGTGGTGCCACTGGCAGTGGAACCACCAAACCCGCCGCTACTATTACTAAGACCGGTGACTTAAACAAAGACGGTATTATAAATACTTTTGATTTCTCATGTATGATCCTGGAATTCAATGGTCGAGATGACGCTGTCCCGGCGGCAGGACCTCTGAGTGATTCGAACCTGCAGCAGCAATGCGAAGAGACCAGTAAATTAAATACCGACCAGGGTATCGACACCGCCAATGATAATCAAGCCAGCCCCTTGCCTTAAAAATTGATATGACCGACCACAATAATATAAGCTAAAGATATGGACATTAACCCGCTCATCTATCAAAATCCTCTTTCCGATAACCAGAACCCCAAGTCCAGTCTCCTCCGAACTTGGTTACCCAGAATTGTTATTTTGCTGCTGGTAGGCCTGGTGGTTTTTCAGCTGGTCCGGGTTTTCGGAATAGGATCGCAGAGATCAGCTAATCAACCTCTACCGCTCCAGCCAGCCTCATCAGGTACGATTGTCCTGGTTGATCAAAATAAAACATACCGGGTGGGTGAAACGATCTCAATTCCGGTCAGAATTATCACCGGCGGCCATATTATCCAGGGGGTTGATCTAGTCATCAAATACGATCCGAAATTTTTAACCGCCGCGACCCCGGCCCTAACCACCAGCAAAATCATGAGCGAATACCCAACCAACCAAGCCGATCCGACAAATAAACTAATCAGGGTATCTGGTATCAGCTCTGTAGAGCAGGTTGGTTTTAATGGCGCCGGCATCTTCGGGACGCTTAATTTAACGGCTGCCGCTAAAGGCACCACTACCATTTCGGTTGATTACAGTTTGAATAGCACCACTGATTCGAATATGATAGAACTAGCAACTGGAAATGATATCCTTGGATTAGGTAACAGTGTTAAAATAAATATCAACTAATCTATGAAACTGCCCAACATTAAACATCTCCTGATCGGCCTGGTCGCCAGCGCTATACCATTGATATTCCCCGGTGGTGCTCTAGCTGCTACATTATCGCTTTCACCAAACACAGGCACCTTTAACAAAGGCTGTAGTGTCCAACTTAAGATTAACCTCGACACCAGCGGCGCCCAAACTGACGGAACGGATGCCATCTTACTTTTTAACCCGACTATTTTAACCCCTGTCCAAACCATTCAAAACGGCACCATCTATCCTGATTATTCAAATGTAGTTGATGCGCTCAACGGCAAAGTCACTGTTTCCGGTATTGCCTCCGTTGCTCAAGCCTACTCAGGACAAGGAACACTTGCTACAGTCAACTTTACAGTCAATAACAACGCCGCCGGTCCGTTGACTGTTAAATTTGATTTTGATCCCAATGATAAACAAAAAACCACTGACTCGAATGTCGCGGAACGTGGTACCCTG
Source organism: uncultured Gammaproteobacteria bacterium (assembly GCA_964640215.1). Taxonomy (GTDB): domain Bacteria; phylum Patescibacteriota; class Microgenomatia; order Daviesbacterales; family UBA10151; genus CAZXEW01. Next base: position 39,079 of record CAZXEW010000059.1, on the reverse strand, counting down.
GCCGACCTGCTCTCCTCAGTCTCAGATGGAAATTACACCGTTGGTACCGGCAGCGGTTGTAGTGGTGCCGGAGGCACCGGTGCAATCGGAGTTGGCGCCCCAGGCTCGAGCGACAGCGCTGTCGTCGTCGTCCCTCCCCCGGTGACGGTCCTATCCCCTTCCGGCTCCTTTGACAATACCCTTATTTTAGGCATCGCCGGCGGCCTATTTGTCCTACTCGGAATAATTGGCCTCAGCATCCTGTAGTTTGGAGTTCGTAGTTGGTAGTTCGTAGACAAATGCGATTACTAAGAACAATGAACTAATAACTAAGAACTAGGCGTAGCCTTATGACTTTATCCCCACTCATCACTGACTTTCTGGAATACCTGGAGCTTGAACGCAACGCCAGCCAACTGACCATCAAAAACTATGACCATTATTTAAAACGCTTTGTTGAATTTGCCGGTGAAACTTCACCTGAGTCGATCGATCTTGGTACCATCCGTAAATACCGTCTTTACCTGTCCCGCTACAGCGATCCTCTGACCAACCAGCCGCTGAAGCGGGTCACCCAAAATTATTTTATGATTGCCCTGCGGGCCTTTTTGCGTTACCTGGCCAGACAGGATATCCAGACATTGTCGGCTGAAAAAGTTGAACTGGGCGAACAAGACCCCTCTCCCCTGGTGGTTTTAGATGAAGACAGCTTAAAAAGCCTGCTCGACGCTCCGAATGCCACTACCCGGGATGGCCTGAGAGACAAGACCATTTTGGAAGTCCTCTTTTCCACCGGTTTGAGGGTATCAGAACTCTCCTCTCTTGACCGTGACCAGATCAATTTAAACCGCCGTGAATTCGGCGTCACCGGCAAGGGAGGCAAGATCCGGGTCGTTTTTTTATCTGAGACGGCGGTCGAGTGTCTAGATAAGTATCTCAACCATCGCCAAGACTCTTTTAAGCCACTTTTTATCCGTTACCAGGGCCGTTTAGATCCTACTGACGACGGCGAAAAAATGCGCCTAACCCCTCGCTCGATTGAAAGAATTGTCGAAAAATACGTCAAAAAGATGGGTTTAACGATCAAAGCAACTCCGCACACACTCCGTCATAATTTCGCCACAGATCTACTCATAAACGGCGCCGACATCCGCTCAGTCCAGGAAATGCTTGGCCATTCCAATATTTCGACGACTCAAATCTACACCCATGTCACCAATCGTCAATTAAAGGACATCCACCAAGCATTTCACTCCAAAAATCTCTCTAAATCTCATGGCGAGAAAACTACTTAATTTTTTTATTCAGCTTCAAATCCCCTACCAGCATCGACAAAATCGTCGATACCACTGACAGCACAATCGCCGCCAAAACGGCTGCTACCCAACCATCAATCGTCACCCCGGTCACAACTGCCGATACCAGCCAAAGCATCACCGCGTTAATTACAAATGTGAATAACCCGAGGGTCAAAAGGTTCAATGGTGCTGTTAAAAACAGTAAAAACGGCCGGATAAATGTATTCACTACACCCAATACGATCGCCGCCAGAACCGCGGTCGGAAAAAAGTTGGCCACCATAAATCCTGGAACTATTAAAGCCGTTAAAAGAAGTGCTATCGCGTTTAGTATAATCGCAATCAGAATTTTCATTAAATCACCCCCTGATTTATTTACTCACTTAAAATCGGCACTGTCAACTAAAGACCTTAATATTTCAATATTTTTGATGTCCGGCCCGTTTTTCTCGAAACCGGGAACTTCTAAAATAAACGGCAACTGGTTAAATTCTTTAGAGTTTAATAGTATTTTAAATCCGGCTGTCCCGATAAAACCCTGACCAATGTTTTCATGCCTGTCTTTACCCAGTCCGATATCAAACCTCGAGTCGTTAGCATGAACGGCCACCAGGTTTTTTAGTCCGATCTCCTGGTCAAAATCAGCGATCATTTTCGATACACCCGCTTCATTTCTTAACTCATAGCCCGATGCAAACACATGACAGGTATCTAAACAAACTTTTAGCCTTGAATCAGAGACTGTCTTTAATATCTGACCAAGTTCTGCAAATGTTCCACCGATATTTCCACCGGCTCCAGCTGATGTTTCTAAGATTAATTTTGCCGATCCGGTGTATTGAGCCAGAATTTTTCTAATACTCCCGACAACCTGCTTAAAAACTGTCTCAAAGCCAGCTTTTTTGTGGGAGCCTAAATGAAAAACTACCCCCTCAACTCCTAACCTGGAGGCAGTTTTTTGAGCGTAAATCAACCAGTCAACTGACTTTTGGAGATGCTCGGGACTCGTTGCCCCCAGATTAATTAAATAGCTGCCATGGATAAAATTAGGAGCTATTTTAAACTCGGATTGCTTTTGTATAAATTGACCGATTTCCTCATCATTGTGTTGGGTCTGCGCCCACTGCTGCGGTGGAGAGATAAAAAACTGGCAACAATCAGCTGCGAGTTTGGCCGCCCGTTCAAATACCAGACTTATTACACCGGCTGCTGATACATGCGTCCCGATCTTCATTGTGGCATCCTACAAGAAACGAAGTTTCATTTAAATCCCAAATGGTTTGCCGCCGAATCCATAAAGCATAAAATCACGGGTAAAACCGATCGCTTGATATGGCCAGCTGATAATCACGACATAAAAACCTGGACTCAAAAATCCTGAAAACGGCCAGTGGTAAAACAAGGCAAAACAAACTGCGAAAATCAAACCAATTATAAAATAAAAGACAAAAAATGTTGAAATCCGTTTTTCCATAAATGTAATAAGTAATGGGTAATGGGTAATGTGAAATGGGTTTATCTCATCAATCATCTCTCATAACACATCACTAACAACCACTCCATCCACCTTATCTTGTGCCGACACCACCGTGGCGGCGGCGACTACCTCGCCGGAGCGGACCCTCATTAAGATTACACCTTGGGTCTGTCGTTGCAAAGTCGGCACATCCTTCAAACTCAACTTAATCAGCTGACCCTTATTTGAGGTCATCACCAAAGTATCAAATTCAGCATTAATGACTTCGGCGGTCACAATTTTACCGGTTTTATCAGTAATCTGAGCCGCTTTTATGCCGGATCCGCCCCGGCTTTGCCGCTTCCAGGCCGATATTTTAGTTTTCTTACCCAAACCATTTTCCATCACCACCAAAACATCTTCGTTAATCTCTTGGACTAGATTCATCGACACCAATTCATCACTTTTAGTCAGCGAAATGCCTCTGACTCCGGAAGTATCCCGATGGGTCCCACGGACCTGGGTTTCGGCAAAGCGAATCGACTGGCCATCTCGAGTCACCAAGATAACATCTTGATTTCCTAGTGTCGGCACTACCCAGCACAACTGGTCCCCGGCGTCGAGCTTGATCGAGATCAAGCCATTTTTACGGATATTAGCATACTCTTCAACCGGAGTCTTCTTGACACTACCCTTGCGGGTACACATAAACAAAAACTTTGTTTTATCTTTGGCTTTAGTCGTCAAAATCGCCGTCATCTTTTCGCTCGGCTCAACATTTATTAAATTAACAATCGCCTGACCCTTGGCTGTCCTCGAGGCTTCCGGAATCTCCCAGACCTTAATCTGGAAAACTCGCCCTTTATCGGTAAAAAATAACAAATTATCCAAAGTTTGGGTATAAAAAATATGACTAACTGCATCTTCGTCCTTAGTCGTAATACCAGATACCCCTTTTCCGCCGCGGTTTTGGGTTCTAAATGACATCGGCGACTGGCGCTTGACATATCCACCCCGAGTCACTGTCACTATCATTGTCTCATCCGCAACCAAATCCTCCTCCGAGAACTCGCCGATTTTTTGTTTATATACCCTGGTTCGTCGGTCATCGGCGTATCGGTCCCGAACCTTGATTAACTCATCTTTAATCACCTTTAGCATCTTGTCGGGGTGCGCTAATAAATCTACCAGATAGGCAATCAGCTCCTGCATCATCTTCAATTCATCTTCTATTCTTTTTCGCTCCAGAGCAGCTAACTTCCGCAGCTGCATATCTAAAATCGCCGTCGCCTGCAGCTCGCTCAATTTAAATCTGGACATCAATTTGGTCCGGGCAATCTCTGCATCGGCGCTTTTGCGGATCGTCTCGATCACTTCATCAATATTATCAACCGCGATCTTTAATCCTTCCAAAATATGCTCCCTTGCCCTGGCCTCACCTAACTCAAACTCAGACCGGCGTCGAACCACTGTCATTCGATGGGTCACAAACTCCTCAAGGACTCGCTTTAATGTCATCAAATGGGGTACCCCGTCAGACAGGGCGACCATGTTAACATTGAAAACCGACTGCAGCGCCGTATGTTTATAAAGATTATTTAGCACCGACTGAGGTTTGGCATCCCGTTTTAGCTCAATCACCATCCGCATCCCTTTACGGTCCGACTCATCGCGCAGATCGGAAATGCCGTCGATTTTCTTATCTCGGACCATGTCAGCTATTCTGGCTATCAGCACCGCTTTATTCACCTGATAAGGCAACTCAGTGATTATAATGTCAAACCGCCCGCCCCTGGCCTCCTCAATCTCCGCTTTTGCCCTCATCACAATCCTGCCTTTGCCGGTGGCGTAGGCTGCTAAAATCTCGGACTGATCATAAATTGACGCACCAGTCGGAAAATCCGGACCTTTAATCAGCTTTATCAAATCTTCAACAGTCAACTCCGACTTAAATCCGCTTTCCGCTACCGGCTTACCGCTCTGTGCCAATTGCTCCAATACTTCTCTATCGTCGGTTGCTGTGACTATTGGGGTGGCGGTTTGCGGTCTGCCGTCAGCGGTACGCTCCCTGACCGGATTCTCAATCATACTAATCAAAGCGTCCGTTACCTCTCCCAGATTATGAGGTGGAATCTGGGTAGCCATACCCACTGCGATACCGGAAGCTCCGTTGAGCAGCAGATTAGGTATCACCGAGGGCAACAGCATCGGTTCCTGGACTGTCCCCGAATAGTTATCGACAAAGTCAACGGTATTTTTATTGATATCCCGGAGCAGCTCATCGGCAATGGCCGATAGCCTAGCCTCGGTATACCTCATTGCCGCCGGCGAGTCACCATCAACAGAGTTGTGTACAAAAATTCCTGCAGCTAAGGCAAAATTATGTAAGCTATCAATCGTCAAATCATAAACATCTTGTCGTTCTTCTAATACAACTACCCTAACTACTTTGTGATTATAATTTTGGGCTTGTCCGACCAGCGACGAAAAATCGTCAAAAAACTCCAAAGCCCGATCAATTTTCGGCACCCCATTATTAATTCGCTCTTTTTCGTAGATCTGTGGTGTTACCAGGGGGTATTTTTGTAACAAACCAGATACATAACCTAACACCTTACTCTTAACAACCTGCTTCTTGTACGCTGGATCTTGCCATTTTAGCTGTAGAGAAACCTTAGCTTTCGCAGCTAATTGAGTCATCATCTTTGGATTTTCTTGCAATCGACGGTTATTTGACGAGACAACACCTTGACGGTTTTTTTCTATAAATATTGGATCTTCCCGCTGTTTAGCAATCTTCTTGCGATGCATTTCCCGGATATTTTCGTCAGCCCATAAACTCAAAGCCATTTTTCTAAAGTGATCCGCTGGATATTTTGCTCTAAAGTTTGGGTCCTGCCACAATTTTTTGGTAATCTGGCTTTGTGCTTTTTTCCATCCTGATTCGCTGGTCCGCTCGATCATTAATTCAGAAATATATTTCCGGTGCTCCGGATCAGACCAAATTTTATTTGATATTTCCTTCATTTGCTTTTGCATCTCCAAACGGTATTTAGGGTCCTGCCAGCGCTTTTTCATCTCTTCAGATTTCAAATTACTCAAGAGTTGTTTAAAGTCCTCGTTTTGCCAAAGTTTTTTCAGGTTTTGGCTTGATACTTGTTGCATCCTTGCTCTATAAGCTTCGTCAAGCCACATTTTTTTGATTGACTCAGTCTTTTTTTGACGATATTTAGGATCCTGCCATGCCAAATGGTTCCGGGCCGAAGTTCGGATTGATAGCTTTTCGTGATTTGCCTGAATAAATTTCTGCCTGCCTTCGGCTATTTTTTTAACATACTCAGGATCATTTTTGTGCCTCCAAGAGGCCATTTCATAATGAATTTTGAAGTGATCTGCCCACTGCAAACGGACGATGTTTTCAGGATCGTTGTTCAACTTATTAAAATTAGCGTGGTGACGGATTCGACCAGCTTTCTTTTCGTATACTTGGTGTTTTAAATTCCATTCATCAGATAAATGGTGTGTGAATTGCCAAGAATCGGCAAAAGGTTGAGAAATTCTTTCATAGCCCTTCAAGTTCTTATCTTTTGCACCATCACAAATCTGGCTATAAAGCGGCATTAACGAATCCCCTGGCTGCAAATCTTTAGCTTGGCGATAAGACCCATCTCGCAGCATAAAACGGTGATCCGGCGTACACTTAATCTTTTCTGCATTATCTAACTCAACTTCAACTAATTCCGCATCCTTCCGGGTTAAGCGCGGTTGTTTAATCTCCTCCACCTCAATCTTCCCCAACTGATGATTAAACGAAAAAGTCCAGTGCCTTCGTCCTTTGCTTTGCTCCTCAATCAACCCCTCAAAACTCAAATTTCTACCATCAGTCAAGCGGATTTTGGTATCTATTGTAAAACAGCCAAAATTTCCCTGCCCATCAACCAAGGTATAGCGCATCGAAAAATCCTGGGCCATTCTGACCATCGCGTCATAAACCGGCACATCTCCATGCGGATGGAAGCTTTTCAATACCTCACCCACCACAGCCGCTGACTTTTGATAACGGGAGGTGTGATGCAGATTTTGCTGCTGCATGGCGTAAACAATTCGCCGCTGAACCGGTTTTAGACCATCCCGGACATCCGGCAACGCCCGTGACACGATCACTGACATGGCGTAGTCCAGATATGATCGCTGCATTTCCTCGATGATCGAGGTCCCCTCTACCCTACCGATACCATTAGAATTATTGTCGCTGTCTGCCATATTAGAAGAATGATAAACCTAAAAAATGAGCTTTCCACAAGCCCATTTACTAAGTTATTATACCTTTTTCAAGATCACTGACGCAACCTCCAAAGCTGGTTGCCTTTTGATCTATAGTCATCAATTGGATATAATTACTTTGATGTCCAAACTCAGAGTCGGGCTATTTTTTGGAGGCAGATCAACCGAACATGAGGTGTCAATCATCACCGCCCTCCAAGCCTACCAAAATCTAGATAAAAATAAATACGAAATCATTCCAGTCTATGTCAGCAAATCTGGCCAATTTTTTTCTGACCCAAAGTTCCTCGATCTTAAAAGTTATCGCAATTTAGACCAACTCTTACTCAGCACCTCCCAAGTCACGTCCGGACGAAAAAATAACCAAGGCGGTTTCGAGTCCACCAAATTCCTTCGTAAGTTCACTCCCATCGATGTTGCACTACCTTTATTTCATGGCTCTTTTGGCGAAGATGGCTGCATCCAAGGGTTGTTTGAAATCTACCAAATCCCCTACGTTGGCCTAAATGTCATGGGCTCAGCGGTGGCTATGGATAAAGTTATCTCCAAGGCGGTTTTTCAATCTCTAGGATTTGAAATCGCCAAATTCGTATCGATTACCCGCCTCGACTGGCAGGCTGACTCCAAAAAATGCCTAAAACAAGTAATAGATTCACTTAAATTCCCAATGTTTGTTAAACCTGCTGATATCGGCTCCACTATCGGCATCAACAAAGCCTTAACTGCCGATGAGTTAAGTTTTAACATCGAAGTCGCCACCACCTACGCCGACAAAATCTTAATCGAAGAAGCCTTTGAGGATTGCATCGAGGTCAACTGTGCAGCACTGGGCTATCGCGAAATCACTCCATCTGTCTGTGAAATGCCTATTCGTACCGGTACAGCACTCAGTTATGAAGATAAATACATGCGCGGTAGCAAAGGATCTAAAGGCAGTAAAGGCGGCATGGCCTCACTTTCTCGCCAAATCCCTGCCCCAATCAGCGCCAAGCTTTCCAGAGAAATCCAAGAGACAACGGTTAAAGTCTTCAAAGAATTGGAAGGCTGCGGTGTCGCCCGTATAGACTATTTTGTCGACCCGAAAACGGACAAATTTTGGATTAACGAGATCAACTCCCCACCCGGATCACTAGCCTTTTACCTGTATGAACCAATTGGCATTAAGTATTCAGAGCTTCTTGATCGAATCATCGAAGATGCCTTAAGACGCTTCAAGGACCAACAGCAAACCCAATTTAGTTTCGACTCCAGCCTCATCCAGCAAATGGCCCAGAAAAGCCTCTCCGGAGGCTCCAAGAATGGAAATTAGATTAGCAGACCACCAAGATATAACCGGAATAGCGAAAGTTTTCCAAGCCACCTTGAACATGCCTACCTACGATGAAGCCGCTGCCGCCTTCGAAAACGAGCTAGCTGCCAGTCATCAATTCCTGGTTGTTGATGAAAACAAGCAAATAGCCGGGCTAATATCGATCATCTTCCACGGCCGACCAAGACACGGTTTAGCCGAACTCGATCATATCGCTGTCCTGCCCGATCACCAACGAAAAGGTATAGCAACTCGGCTATTTCAAGCATCAATTGACCACTTAAAACGCTTTTACAAACAAAAAGGCTTTACATTACGCAAGTATTTTTTACTTACCCACTCCAATAATCTCAAAGCTCAACAGTTTTACCAAAAGCTGGGATTTAAAAAAGAAGCGGTCTTAAAAAAACACTTTTACCCGGATGTTGACGAAATAGTCTTTTCGCAATTTTTCGACTAAAAATACTGGTCAGGCAGATCATTTTCTAACAGCACCACGCTGTCAGGAATAGTCACTTTTGGCAATAAATTCATCGCTTCGCTGGTTGAGTCGACGTAATGAGACCGATCTTTAGAAAAATCTGCCTGATGTAGCCCTTTATTTAACTCGGCCCTGGCATTTTGACCAACAATAATAATCTCATCAGCGACGCCAGCGGCATCTTTCGCAAATTGCTGATTCTCCTCACCAAAAGTTGCCCCAAGTTCCACTAAACCAGGGGTGATCAAAATCTTTTTGGCTCCCGGATAATTATTTAACAAATCAAATGAAGATTTATAAGCAGTCGGGTTGGTGTTATAGGTGTTATCTATAATTGTTAAATTGCCCCGCCGGATCAGCTCCAATCGATGAGGTGTCGGCAACACTAAGGCCGCCCTTTTTTGAATCGTCTTTAAACTTAAACCCAACTGGTTCGCCACCGCGGCTGCGGCCAGAAAATTAACTACATGATGTTTACCAAACAAAGGTAGCTCGACCTCAACTTGTCCAGTCGGCCCATACAACCTAAATGCCATCCCCCGGGTTGTTTGTTTAATCTCACTAGCATGATAGTTGTCCGCAGGATTCAACCCAAAAAAACCCTTATTAACGCCGTAATCGCCCTCCAGCTTCCGCGACCACTCGTCACTAGAATTCAAATACAATAGACCTTCTTCAGCTAAATTCTCGGCAATTTCAAACTGAGTCTTAGCCAACATTTCCATTGAGCCGAAACGCTCCAAATGTTGAGCGGCAATTGCGGTAATCACTGCCAAATCCGGCCTAGCCAATTTTGATAACTGGTCGATCTCTCCTCTGTGATAAGCATCCATCTCCACCAAAAAAACTTCTGTGTTAGTTTTTAAATCCTCCAAAATAGTCCGGGCAATCGATACATAAGTGTTATAACTTTTTGGAGTCCTAACTACCCGAAAATCTTTCCAAAGCAGGGTATACAACATATCTTTAGTCGAAGTCTTCGCAAAACTACCGGTAATCGCCACAATTTTTAGATCCTTCAACTGGCTAATCCTGGCTTTTGCCGCCCTAACTATTTTTCGTTTTTGGTACTCTTCGATCGGCCGAAGAAAAATCTGGCTGGCCATTAAAAAAACTGGGCCAATATTTACAAAAATTAAACCCAAGATAACCAGTCCAATACTGCCATTCTTCAAATAAAGCGAGGCTAAAACAGCCGTCAGCACTATCAAAACCAAACTAATCACCAGTAAAATACCGGCCTTGGCGGTGAGCTCCAGCTGATGCTTTCTTTGTAAATTCCGGTTGTAGGGATGCTTTAAAAACCACTTCAAAAATCTCGGCACCTCGTATTCCAAATTCTGGAAAATATACAAGTGGTCTAACACCGGAAAAACCGTATTAAATAATCTCTTCATGAGCAAAAATCCTTAACATAATAAGTAAACCTGTCCGGATTCTCTAAATGTGGAAAATGGCCGACTCCATCGATTACCTCAAGCTTTGATTTCTCGATCTGGCGGTACATCTGCCGGCCATATTTTAAAGGGACTGCCCGATCATTCTCGCCCCAAATCAGCAAAACGTCGCTTTTTACCTTATCCAAATCCCCACTCAAATCTTCTTCAAGTAAGTTGGTTAAAGTGTCTTTCATCGCCCCCGCATCAATATAATCTGCCTCCAGACTTTGGTAAAAACTTCGCCTAATTCTGTCCCTAAAATTAAACCAATTAGGCAATAATTGCTTAGCAACTTTGGCTAAAACATATATTAACGGTTTTAGGAAATCCTGTCCGGGTTTAATCCCGGCTGAATCCTCTAAAATTAATCGTCCTAATATTTCTGGATGGCTAGCCGCTAATTTGATTGCCACTCTGCCTCCGAATGAGTGACCCAGCAAATCCGGCTGTTTTAAATCTAGTGCCTCAATCCACTGACGGACAACTTCGGCGTAATCTCTGTTCGAAAAGCCAGATTTAGGGACCTCACTCCTCCCAAACCCGGGCAAATCAATCATCCACACTGTAAAATCTTCCTTCAACGAATCCACCACCCCCCACCAGGTTGACACATCCTGTCCCCAGCCATGCAGCAAAACCAAATCCTTGCCTTTGCCGACCTTTTGGTAATAAATTTGTCGCCCCTCAATATTTATATACATAATGTAACTTCTCCTCCTTCCTTAAAACTACGGAGGACAAATCGACTCGTTCTTCGCTCGAAGAATAATATTCTCAGTAACATCGCTCGACCGTCTTCAAATATCGCTCGACCGTCTTCACATATTGTTCGACCGTCTTCACATATTGTTCGACCGAAGCGGAGAACTACCTCATTTTTAAAACCGCTTCAGCAAATTTTTCTCCCCGATCAGCATAATTTTTAAACCAGTCAAACGACGAATCAGCCGGCGACAACAAAACAATATCTCCTGGCTCCGCTAACTCCTGAGCTTTTTTCACTACTTGTTGAATATTTGCAAATCCTTCTTCAATCTGATCATAGCCAACTTTTCTCAAAGCCTCGATAATTTTCGACCCACTGTTACCAATTGCCAGCACTCTCTTAACCGATGAATCAGCCTGAATCGCACTAGCCAGTTCGGAAAAATCATCAATTTTACCAAACCCACCCAAGATCACCAGCTTCGGTTGTTTAAAGGCTTTAATACCAACAATTGTCGGCGACGGACTGGTCGCAAACGAATCATCGATAAACTTAACTCCCCTAATCATTGCCACCTCCTCCAGCCGGTGCGGCAACCCACTAAATTCTTCAAATACCCCTGATACTACTTCTGATTTAATCCCCAAAATCTCCACCACCCCCAATACCGCCGCCGCGTTCTCAAAATTGTGCTCCCCCGGGATCTCTAGTTTGAGCCCGCTCTTTCGAAAATCATCTTTGCTAAAAAGCCTAATCTGAGCCTTAGTCAGCTCGGCCAGCTTTCTAGTTTCGGGGTACTCATTATTTAATAAGGCAAAGTCATCTTCTTTTTGAAATCGGACAATATTGGCTTTTGACGAAACATAATCTTCAAAGCTGGGATGGACATCCAAATGATCCGGGGTAATATTCAAAACGATAGCGATGTGGGGACTGACAGTCAGATCCCGCAGCTGATAACTGGACAACTCCAAGATCACCCAGTCCTCGGGCTTTAAAAATTTTAGCAAAGATAAGACACCAGCCCCGATATTTCCGGCCAAGTAAACAGTTTTACCAGACTGTTTCAGCACCTCATAAATCAAAGTCGAGGTCGTCCCTTTCCCTTTCGTGCCTGTTACCCCAATGATATTTTTGGTAGGTGACTGGCTAAAAAATAACTGCATTTGGGTCACTGTGCTCACGCCACTGCTTTGAATTTTCTGATAAGCAGCCAACTTTAATCCCGGGGAATAAGCAATCAAATCAAATTCTGTCAGTCCATCTAAATACCCATCTCCTAGCTTCCAGTCGACTTTGTCCTGGTAATCAATATAAGCTTGACCGAGTTCCGGCTGACTCTTTTGATCAGCCACACTCACTTTTGCCTCTTGATCCAAAAAATAATCGACCAACGCCTTGCCCTCAACCCCAAACCCAACTACCAATATTTTTTTGTCTTTATATTTCATAACATTGTCACTTTGATCCGGCTTTGCCAGAGAAGAATCTCAAGACTGAATCTAGAGATCCTTCCTGACGTTCAGGATGACATATCCACAAACTCTCTCGCTACTTTGTCAATTGACCCCGCCCCCATAAAGACCAAAACATCATCACCGCTTAAAGACTTCGAAAATTCCCCGGCTAATTTCTCAAAATCGCTGGCATACTCGACCTTTACCGAATTGATCGCCTCAACCAACTCTTTACTCGAAACCACCCCTCTGTCGATCTCGCGAGATGGATAAATATCCAACACAACCGTGCCTTCCGCCGGCAATTCTTTCAACACCCTGACAAACTCATTAAATAAGGCTTTTGTCCGGGAAAACATGTGCGGTTGAAAGACCAACCACAACTTTTTATCTGGATAAGCCTTTTTCAGTGCTTCGACGGTCACTCGGATCTCGGTCGGATGGTGTCCAAAATCCGAAAATACCGGCGCCCCGTTGACTTTCCCGATTAACTCCTGCCGACGGCCAATTCCTTGATAACTTTCCAAGCTTTGCCTGATCTTTAGGGGTTCAACCCCTAATGCTAGGCCAACATGACAGGCTGCCTGAGCGTTTAGGACATTGTAATCACCCGGAACCTGCAGCTTCAGCTCAAAATCGCTTTTGGAGTAGTCAATGCAGCTGGCCTTCGTTTGTTTCATCGCCACTTTAACTACCTCGGCCACGTTTGGATCAGCCAAATTGGCGATAATCAATTGCTTTGTTTGGCTTAAGAATTTAATAAAACTACTTTTATAACTCTCGAAATCCTTAAAATATTCCGGGTGATCCATCTCCAACGAGGTAATCACTGCAATATCCGGCTGCGTCACCAAAAAATTATCATTAAACTCATCCGCCTCAGTCACAAAATATTTACTTTTCCCCACCCGATAATTAGCTTGCCACTCCGGCACCACCGCCCCCAGCTCAGCTGTAGGGTTCAACCCTGTATCCTGTAGTAATTTGGCAATCATGGCCGTGGTGGTTGATTTTCCGTGAGTGCCGCAAACCGCAATCACAAATTTATCCTTCTCGAGATACTTGCCCATAAAACCCTGCCAGGTCAACACCGGAATGCCGGCTGATTTGGCCGCTTTTAGCTCAGGATTATCCGGGTCTAAAGCCGGAATTGCCGGAGAAATAACTAGTAAGTCGACATCCTTGATATGTTCCGCCGAGTGCCCCTGGATCAGCCGTACATTCGCAAAGCCTGCCGTAAACTCATTGTGTACCTCTGTCTGGTCGCAGCCGCTTACCTCAAACCCTTCAGCCTGTGCTATCGCTGCCACTGCAGAAGCCCCCGATCCCGCAATGCCCATGAAATGAACGTTTCTCATAAGCTTATTGTAATATTTTTTGGCTAAGATTGCCTGTTTTATGGATTTTGGACAACCGTGAATTCCGACGAATCGAAACCAGCCAAATCGCTTTCATTAAACAACTCAAATCTATAGTTACCTTTAGAATCACTCTGTGCCAAAAATCTAGGATAGATGCGGCCAGTGTCTTCTAACTTGCAACCTCCTTCTGGTGTTTGGACTATCTTAGCACCTTCGAATATGTCTCCTTCGCCACGGGGGTTTAAACCTCTCATCATCCTAAGTTCCACAGCTGCAATAAATTGCCGGCGGCTTTCTAGTATTCCATAAGGGTTAGATTCAATACGTTCCATTTGAGACATTTAAAATCTCCTATTTCTTATTCCACTCTGCCGATTAGCTGATTTGCAAAAGTCAGCTCATCTTGAGTATTAACCCCAACCCATTCTGATTCGTTTGTCAGCGTATATAGATTAATCAATTGATCTTCTTCTCGGGCCATGTTAAAAAGTTCGGTAATATAATACTCGCCCTTTTCATTTAAGGGAACCTTCTCAATATTCTCGTGTAGCCAGTCAACATCAAAAACATAAGCCCCGCAATTAATCTCGTCACTTTGCATACCACTCATGAAATATTCAGCCGCCTCCATTGTTTGTTCAAAACGGCCGTCTGACCTTCTGAGTACCCTCCCAAGTCGATGATCCCCCGTCTTGGTCAAGGTCATCATGCTGGCCACTGCTTGATTTCTTTGGTGGGAAGCGATAAATTGCTCTAAAGTCTCCAGCGAATAAAACGATGAATCATCTCCATTGACGACTAAAACACTCTTTACTCCTGAGAAAAGAACTGGCAAAGCCACTTTTAGCGCATGTCCAGATCCTAACGGTTGGTCCTGAACTGCAAATTGACAGTCAAAATGCGGAGTAATTCGATTTTTAACTTCATCTTTCCGGTATCCAACTACTACCACAATCTGCTCAGGGTTCAACATTTTGAGTTTGGCAAGAGTTCGGAAGATCATCGGCTGACCACCCAGCACATGTAGAACTTTTGGCAACTCAGAGTTCATTCGAGTTCCTTTGCCGCCCGCTAAAACCACTACTGATACTTGACTATCCATGGCCTCGATTATACCAGTTTTAGGAGTCATTTACAAACTACAGGATAGTTTAGACGTCTAGAATCGCCTGTTTTGCGTGGGTTTGGATAAATCTCTTGCGTGGCGGGACCTCATCGCCCATCAACATAGCGAAAACCTCTGAAGCTAAAACCGCGTCTTCAACTCTAACTTGTTTGAGCAAACGGTGCTCCGGGTTCATAGTAGTCTCCCACAACTGCTCCGGGTTCATCTCCCCCAAACCCTTATATCGCTGGATGATAATCCCGGGAACTTTTTTAGCTATTTGGGCCTCCTCATCAATATTTTCATCGGTTTGAGTCACAACATCACCAGTCGCCTTGTTGATGGTCGGTTTCAAAATCTTTAAAATGCTGTCGCGCTGCTCATCAGAGTAGGCGTATTGAATATCTTTGCCTTTTTGAACCTTATACAGAGGCGGCTGGGCAATATAGATATAACCCCGGGTCAATAAATCCGGCAGATAGCGGAAGAAAAAGGTCAACAGCAAAGTTCTAATATGCGAACCATCCACATCCGCATCCGTCATCAAAATAATCCGATGATAGCGAGCCTTGTCGTATGAAACCGTATCCCCGATACCAGTCCCTAAGGCGATCACCAGCGCCTTAATTTCCTCAAACTCTAAGATTTTATCTAATCTAGCTCGTTCAGTATTTAGAATCTTCCCCTTCAAGGGCAAAATAGCTTGCGATTTTCGGTCCCGTCCCATCTTGGCCGAACCACCGGCAGAATCTCCTTCGACTATATAAATTTCACTATAGGCTGGATCTTTTTCCTGACAATCAGCCAGCTTGCCTGGCAACGTCATTCCTTCCAGCGCCCCCTTTCGAAGCACCGCATCTTTAGCCGCCCTGGCCGCCATCCTGGCCCTGGAGGCGATCATCACCTTTTCGATGATCCGTCTGGCATCACTCGGATTCTCTTCAAAATAGGCATCCAAACCCTCTTTGGTCACCTGAGATACGATCGGTCCAACTTCGGCATTACCCAGCTTTTCTTTTGTCTGCGACTCAAACTGCAGCTGCTCCGAGTCCATCTTGATCGCCACCACCGCCGTTATCCCCTCGAGCGTGTCATCACCAGTCAAGTTATCATCCTTTTCTTTCAAATAACCATTCTTGCGGGCATAATCATTAATCGAACGGGTCAGCGCCGTCTTAAAACCAGTCAGATGCGTCCCGCCGTCCTGGGTGCTTTGAACATTGGCGTAGGATTCGACTGTTTGGTTATATGAATCGCTGTATTGGAGCGACACCTCGACATCAATATTTTCCAGAGATTTGTGGATATAAATCGGCATCGGATTGACCGAACCACGATTTTTATTCAAATGACGAACCAGAGCAATAATTCCCGAATCAAAATAGAAATGATATTCCCTGTCTTCCCGCTCGTCATAGAGATGAAATGCCAAACCTGCTACCAAATAAGCCCGGTTCTTGACTTGTTTTAAAACCATCGTCAAATTCGGCCTAGTCTCCTGCAAAATCGCACTATCAGCTTTGAAAGTAGTCCGCACGCCCGAGGGACTATCCCAGTTAAAATGATAGTTAAAATCCGCATAAGTCTTAACTGGTCCGACATCGGCTTTTGGCTTGCCCTGATTGTATTCCTGAAAAAAGGTCTTGCCGCCGCGACGAGTCTCGACCCGCATATACTCTGACAGGGCATTGACTGCCGAAGCTCCCACACCGTGCAACCCACCTGAGACTTTATAAGCTCCCTCGCCAAACTTGCCACCAGCGTGCAAAATCGTCATGGCCACCTCTAGAGCAGAGCGACCGACAGTTGGATGGATATCCCAGGGTATCCCAAAACCATCGTCAGCCACTGTGACATAATTATCTTTATGAAGTGTAATCCAAACGTTGCTGCACCGGCCCGCCATCGCCTCATCAACGGAGTTATCGATAATCTCTTTAATCATTACCCACAGCCCCCGCTCATCAGTCGAGCCGATATACATCCCTGGTCGCTTGCGGACCGGCTCAAGACCCTCTAGAACCTGGATTTGTTTGGCGTCGTATAAATTTGGATCTTTAGCCATATAGAATGATTATTTTAACAGGTCACCCTTATTTTTGCAAGTTTGGACTTGACGATTAGATTGATGTAACAAGCTAATATTCAGTTATCTGCGGTAACAACAGCATTAAATACTCTAGAATTGCCCGTTCGTTAACATTGGCCTCACGCCACTTTTTAGCTTCCATTAGCTTCTTTAAACAATCGATACTGGATAAATCCGATCGCAATCGTCGCTGAAAATAGACGACCAAACTATCCAACAAATCCGCCCTTTCTTTCAATCTTTCGACGTAGGCGTAGCGTTCACTGATATCAGCTGCCAGTAACTTTTCGACTTCAAGATCATCCTTTTGACCCAAGTCTCCTGCACCCTCTTTTAACGTTTCAATTAGTAATCTTGATAGCAATGTTGGCAAGAGATTATTGGTCTGAGTTGCTCCCAACACCAATATTGATCCCTCCCCCAACTCCTCAATCGTTTTCAGCAAACTATTTTGGGAAATCTCACTCAAAGCATTAGCATTTTCAACAACGACCACTCTAACTAGCCCCGCATAAGCTTTCATCAGAAAAAAATCTTTAATTCTTTTAACCTGATCGACCCCCACTTTCATATCGCCGCTGATGTAAAGTAAATTTGGATTGGGATTTTCTAGATCCATTGCAGCTAATTTTACTTTAAAATAGTGGGCTAATAATTCTAGGTCACCTCCGACAATTAACTTTGAGCTCATCAGTCAAAGATTATAACCAAAATACTTCAATCCGTAAATTAGATATAACATTTCTCTAAGTTGCTAATTGGCCCCCGAAATCGCTAAAATGTATTAACCTTAACCTATCTGCCATGAGTCAACTACAACTAAACATTGAAGATATTTTAGCTTCTCAGGGTATCCTGACCAGCCCTCAAGTCTCAGCCATCAAACTCGAAAGTATCAACACCGGCCACGCCACTGAAAAAATCATCCTGGAACACCATTTTGCCCCACTCGAAAAAATAGTCGAAGCCAAGGCCCAAATTTTAGGCTTACCTTTTGTCAAAGTCGAAAGCAAAGCAATCTCAACAGAGGTTTTAAACTTAGTCCCAGAGGCTGTGGCCAGGCGCTACCAACTTATTCCCTTTCAACGAGATCTGGACAGCATATTGGTGGCAATGGCCGACCCACTCGATTTGCAAGTAATTCAATTTATTGAAAAAAAGACCGGTTTACAAGTCAAACGCTTTTTAGCTTCCATCGAAGACGTCACCAAAGCTATCAATTCCCAATACTCCCAAAACCTGACCACTGAAGTCGCCTCAGCCCTCAAAGAAGTTAGTATTGGTCTTCCTCAGGTTGTCGAAAACGACAAAGCGGAAATCATTCAAGAGGCTCCGGTTGCCAACATCGTCACCCAACTATTGGAGTACGCCATCAAAGCCAACGCCTCGGATATTCATATCGAACCCCTTGAAAATCAAACCCGGGTCCGCTTTCGGATCGACGGCATTTTGCATGAAAAAATTATTTTGCCCAAAAAAGTTCACGAAGCAGTTGTTTCCCGGGTCAAAATTCTGTCCACCCTCAAAATCGATGAACGCCGATTGCCTCAGGACGGACGGTTCTCTTACGACCATGACAAACTGGTTATCGACCTTCGGGTTTCAACCATCCCGACTGTTTTTGGCGAGAAAGTAGTGTTGCGATTATTGCCAAAATCTCAAAAAGCCCCGACTCTTCAGGAATTGGGTATTCGGGCCGGCAGTTTAAAAACCCTCGAATCACAACTGCTCCGGCCTCACGGTATTATCCTGATCTGTGGTCCGACCGGCTCTGGTAAAACTACCACTCTCTACTCGATTCTGTCTAAACTCTCGACCACCAAAGTTAATATTCTGACAGTTGAGGATCCGGTTGAGTACCAAATTCCTGGTACCAACCAAGTCCAAGTCAATCCAACCATCGGCCTGACTTTTGCCAATGCATTGCGCTCATTTCTGCGACAAGACCCCAATATCATGTTGGTTGGTGAGATTCGGGATACTGAAACCGCGGAGTTAGCCATCCAAGCAGCGCTAACTGGACACCAAGTCTTTTCAACACTCCATACCAACTCAGCTTCCGGCGCCCTGCCTCGTTTGCTCGATATGGGCTCTGAGCCATTTTTAGTGGCTTCAGCCATCAACGCTGTTGTCGGACAACGGATATTGCGCAAGATTTGTACTCATTGCCAAATTTCCTATACGCCTCCTCAAGAAGTACTTGATAATATTACCCAAGTTTTAGGCCGACTAATGCCTAAAGGAACTGTCCAGCTTTATAAAGGTAATGGTTGTGGTAACTGTGGCTATTCTGGTTACAATGGTCGAACCGGTATTTATGAAGTTTTGCCAGTCAGCGAAAAACAGGTTAAACTCATTTTGGAGCGATCCTCCAGCGATGTTATTGAAAACCAGGCCATTGAAGACGGCATGATTACTCTCAAACAGGACGGCTACCTAAAAGTCATCGAAGGCATCACGACCATGGAGGAGGTCCTGAGAGTCGCACAAGACTAGCTGACAGCAAACCGCTCACCGCTAACCGCCACATTTCTGGCAGTAAGCAGTCAGCTGTAAGCGGAAAGCATACGTTATGAATATCAACCAACTATTGGAATTAACCATTGTCAGAGGAGCCTCGGACCTGCACTTGCTGGTCGGTTATGCCCCCCACCTGCGCATCAACGGTGAACTGATAAAAGTTCCGGGCCACCCGGATCTTATCCCATCCGATCTGGATTCTATGTTGCAAAGCATCCTAACACCCCCTCAACTGGAAATGTTACAAAAAAAATGGGAACTCGATTTAGGACTCGATTACCAAAATACCGCCAGATTTAGGGTCAATATCTATAAACAACGCTCCCACTACGCCGCCTCATTCCGGCTAATTCCCTCCACTATCCGAACCATTCCCCAAACCGGGTTGCCGGAATCAGTCGCCAAAATCGTCAATTTGCGACAAGGTTTAGTACTCGTCACCGGACCGACCGGCAACGGCAAATCGACCACCCTGGCGGCTTTTATCAATCAACTCAATCAAACCGAAGGTCGCCACATTATTACCGTTGAAGACCCAATCGAATTTGTCTATCCCAAAGCCAAAGCCCTTGTCTCTCAGCGGGAAATCTTGTCCGATACTCTCTCCTGGGACAATGCTCTGAAATACGCCCTACGCGAAGATCCGGATGTTGTCCTAATCGGTGAGATGCGCGATTTGGAAACTATCGCCGCTGCCATGACCATCGCCGAAACCGGCCATCTGGTTTTCGCCACGCTGCACACCAACTCAGCGGCTCAAACAGTCGATCGGGTGATCGATGTCTTCCCGGAAAATCAGCAACCTCAAATCCGGAGCCAATTTGCCTCGGTCATTGAAGCCATCATTTCTCTAAGACTGGTCCCAACAATCCGCCCCGGACGGGCCATGGCCTCTGAAATCGCTTTTGGAGTACCGGCTCTGCGTTCGGTCATCCGCGATAACAAGACTCATTTAATTGACAATATGATTCAAACATCCGGTGAGTACGGCATGCGTCTACTCGAAACCTCGCTTGTTCAGCTGGTCAAAGAAGGTCTGATTACTATTGAGGTAGCCCAAAACTACTCGCTCCGACCCCAGGTGCTCAACCGGTTGTTAAAAACTTAAAAATAGATGCCCAAATTCAATTATTCTGCCAAAGACCGAGATGGAAACCTCCGAAAAGGCGAAATCGAAACCACCGACGAACATCAGGTCGCCCGGATTTTGTCCAAACGGGCCCTAATCCTGATATCCGCCAAAGAGATCAATGACAAAAATCAGCAGTTTTTAGGTAAATACTTTAATACCGTCTCGTTTACCGATTTGGTAATTACCACCCGTCAGCTCGCCACCATGGTCGAATCAGGATTAGTCCTGTCAGACTCCCTGGATATTTTAGTAGACCAGCAAACCAATAAAACCTTCAAAGCAGTTTTAACTGAGATCTCCAGAGACGTCAAAAATGGTATTGATTTAGCCAGCGCCCTGCGCAAACACCCCGAAGTTTATCCGCCTCTTTACAGCAGCTTAGTTAAAGCCGGTGAACAATCCGGAAAACTTGATTCAGTCCTCTCTCAAATGGCCCTCAATTTGGAGAAAGATCGCGAATTTCGCAGCCGGATCCGCGGCGCCATGATCTATCCAATCCTGGTCGTTACGATGATGGTCGTAGTAGTGGCCATTATGATGATTTTTGTCGTGCCCCGTCTAGTCTCCTTTTATACCCAATCTAACATCGATTTACCGATTACTACCAAGATGCTGATTTGGACATCCAATATGTTTGTTTCTTTCTGGTGGCTGATGATTTTGATATTCATCGGCATCATCATCGGGATTAAACGCTGGACCTCTACCCCTTCCGGCAAATATACCTTTGATAAAATCGTACTCAAAATCCCTCTGGTTGGTAAAATTGTCCGGGGCACTTCAATCACCAACTTTACTCGAACCTTTGGCCTGCTGACCCACGCCGGATTGCCGATCCTAGACTCCCTGGTGATTGTCGCCGATATCGTTGGTAACGCAGTTTATAAATCCGCCCTTCAGGAAAGTTATAGGGGTGTCGAACGGGGGCTCACCCTTTCGGCTCAACTGGAAAGCACCAATAGCTTCCCTAAAATCGTTTCACAAATGATTAGAGTTGGTGAAGAAACTGGCAAAGTCGACCAGATATCTTTTAAACTAGCCGAATACTTCGAAACCGAAACCGATCATCTCGTCAAAAATATCACCGTCATAATCGAACCCGTCGTTTTAATCGTGCTGGGAGTCGGTGTTGGTTTCCTAGTAATCTCTCTAATCTTACCTATATATAAACTGACGACATCGTTTTCTTAAAAAACAATGTCTAGTTTGCGAGTATTCCGCTGATATTAAGATCGTTGGATCAAAACAGGATTCTGGACAAGCCAGAATGACACAGTTTGTCAAAGACTCTGAAATATTACTAAACAAAATACTACTTGACTCACTGGCTTAACTTATGACTACAATAAGTTAGTAACTAGTCACTCTCTTCTAGAGACTAGGTTCTTTTTTAAGGAGGTGAATAATCTGAAAAAAACTGCTCAAAATTATTCTCTGTCCAAGAGATTATCAAAAACAACTGGTGAAGGATTTACGCTGGTAGAGCTTTTGGTTGTTATCGCGATCGTTGCTATTTTAGCAGCCGTCGTTGTCCTTATTATCAACCCGCTTGAACTAACCAAACGAGCCAGAGATATTGCCAGAATTGCAGATCTAATCAGTTTACACCAAGCCATCGGTGTGGCTGTTCAAGAAGCCTCTACTGGTGGTTCAAACATTCTCTGTAACGGTTCTGCTCTGCCATGTACTGGCTCTTCAGGTGCGACAGGTGCAGCTACCCGAAAAAATGATGGCACAGGTTGGGTTAAGGTTAATCTAAGTAGCGCCAAAGCATTATCTGTATCGACCCTACCTATTGATCAAATCAACAATGGAGTGTACGTTTACACCTATCAAACCAATGCAAATGTTGCATCTCCTGCTTGGGAGATCGATGCTGTACTAGAATCAGCCCAACAAAGTCCCAAGATGACTACTGACGGCGGAAATAATGACACTGCCTATGAAGTCGGTTCTGATCTAACCATCATACCCTAAATTGTATGCTTAATTTGGGGTTTGGAGTTATCTTAGGTTTGGTGCTTGGTAGCTTAGTTAAATGTTTGGCCGATAGATCTTTGTCAGGCGAATCATTTATGGGAAGGTCGTATTGTCCTAATTGCCGTGGGCAGTTAAGGTGGTACGACCTTTTTCCTATTCTGTCCTATTTACTTACTTTCGGCCGCTGCCGGCTGTGTCAAAATAAAATTCCTTGGGAATATCCATTAACCGAAGCCCTCACCGCCATCATTATCGGCTTTTTATTCTTTACCGAGTCACCACTGAACACCTTGAATTTACCGATTCAAGAGATGATCTTACCCTTCGGAATGCTACTTCTTAAAATCATCATCATCTGCACAATGATCATCACCCTGTTAACAGACCTTAAAGCTGGCATTATCCCTGACCGGATCACTTATCCGGCCGCTTTCTGGAGCCTAAGTATTATCTGTGGATTGTTAATTTATCAAAGTTGGTTGCTCTTCCAATCTCTCAACAGCTCCTCTCTCGGGAAATATTTACTTCCACCGTACTCAAATTATTACTACCTCCAAATCTTCAGTGCTGCAGGTCCCTTAATAGCAGGCCTGGCGTCAGCTCTCGGCATTGGCCTCTTTTTTGCTACTTTAATAATTGTTACCCGTGGCCGAGGTATGGGCGGCGGTGATCTAAAACTAGGTGTTTATATCGGTTTAGTCTTAGGTTTCCCAGCCAGCTTAGTGGCCTTAATGCTATCTTTTTTAACCGGCTCAATTGCCGGCATCGGACTACTTCTGCTTGGCAAAAAACACTTCGGTCAAACTATCCCTTTTGGCCCATTCCTCAGCATTGGCACCATTATTAGCCTTTTTTGGGGAAACGATCTGGTTAGCTGGTATTTAAATTACCGACCATATTAATATGGTATATTTTATTATATGAACTCCTCACAAGCCTTTAGTCTGATCGAATTATTAGTCGCCATTAGTATCATTGCCCTGCTCTCGGGCTTTGCGCTCTCGGCCTATACTGCTACTCAGCGCAGCTCCCGCAATACCCAGCGCCAATCTGATTTACGAACCATCCAAAACGCCTTGGAACATTACAACGCCGACCAATCCTTCTACCCTACGCAGCCCCTCCCCGCAGCCGGTTTGCCCATCACCAACTTAACAGGTCGGCCGGCACCAGTCCCAGTCCCGGCCACTAAAACTTATCTTAATACCATCCCCAAAGACCCGGTCGACAGCTCCAATTATGATTATAAAACACTGCCTGTAGGTCCTCCGGATTGTACTAATAGCCCAACGAGCATCTGTTCCAATTATTGCCTCTACGCCAAGCTGGAAAATCAAGCCTCTCCCAATATTCCAGTAGTCTGTCCGCCAGCTGCCGCCTTTTACAATTTTGCAATCACCGGCCCTTAATAATTTAGGTGACTCCCGAGCCAATTTGTGCTACTTTTAATACAATGCCGCTGCTCCGACTACCTACTACCGACTACCTACTACCGACTAAAAACGGTTTCACCCTGATCGAGATTTTGGTCAGTATGTCGATCCTAGCCATAGTCACGGCGGTGGGGATTCCGACTTTACGAAATTTTAGCGAGACTCAACTTTTAAATAACGAGCTCGACAAATTAGCCTCTACTCTGCGCCAGGCCCAATCTTATGCCCAGGCCAACGTCCAGCCCGCTCCAACGCCCCTAAGCACACAACTCACCGCACCTTGCGCCAATAATCTCATCCTAAACTGGGAAGTTTTAATCTACGCCGATAATTATTCAATCGGCACTATCTGCCAAGACCCCGCCTCAGTACCAACACAAATGACAACAGCCAACATTAAAACAACTACCAACCTAGTCAGTAACCTCGCCTTACAAGCACCAAGCGGGTGTCCCTTGCCTTGGTTCGTCACTTTTACCCGCAAGAGTACTTACTTCTCGTGCGGAAGTAGTAACACCATCTCTTTTACTCTCACTGATACCCAACTGCCGGGCATCATAAAAACCATCACTATCAACCAAGGAGGATCAATCAATGCCAAATAAGACCAGTTTTGAGCCTCAAGGGCAGGCTCTGTTAGAAGTTACTATCGCCTCAGGACTAGCTATAGTTGTCATCGCTGCCATCGCCGTGACCACCATCATAGGCTTAAGAAATAGTCAGTACGCTCAAAATCAGATTCAGGCCACTAAACTAGCCCAGGAAGGTCTTGAGCAAGTCCGAGTCATTAAAGACCGCAATTGTCCGGTCACTGATACTGGATCAGTGATTTACTATTGGCGAGCCGATCCAGCTAATTCAACCGGAAATTTAGTCTGGAACGTGAATTTCATCGCCCCTATTTTTGTTATCAGCTATAATGCTACACAGTGTAGTCTTACCAACGGCCCAGCCCAGAGCTTGGCCAATGGTCGCTTTACCCGCACTATCGCTTTGGGCCCGGCATCAGTGCCTGATAAAGTCAAAGTTAGCGCCCAAGTCAATTGGACCGATTACTCCGGAACACACCAATCGCAACTCGTCACCATAATTTCAAAAGACATATGATCCATCCCCCACTACGAACTACGAACTACGAACTACGAACTAAAAACGGTTTCACCCTGATTGAAGCCCTCATCTCGGTCTCAATCATTTCAATTATCGGTCTGATTATCGCCTCACTCCTGTCTCGGACCTTCCAATCAAACACCAAAACTCAACTCCTAGGTAACATAAAAAGAAACGGCTCAGCCGCTTTAACTTATATGGATCAATCTATTCGCGGAGCTGAATCAGTCGTCTGCGTCGGAAATAAAGGCGCCCTCACCACTGATCCTGAAAATAACAAAGTCACCTGGGGTGATACCATGATCCTCTCTTACAAGGTTCAAGACACCATTAATTACACTAGATTCCGAATTACCTCAGCCGATAGTTCCGCCAATGGCAATATCCAGTCAGATCACCCCACCAACATTATCGACTCCAGAGATGCTCCCAGCCACTGCGGCAGCGATCTTACCTTAAACAACCCAGCCAACCTAATCGATGCCGATCCTACCTCCGGGGTGGTAGCAGTCAGATTACCAAGTAGCCTCCAAGGATCTGGCAATTTCTTTATGATCAACCGCAGTGCTGGTTCGAGCGACTCAGTCTCAATCTCATTTGCACTATCTCAACGCATCAACACTAACAACCGTTCCGAAGAAACCATCGGCACTGACACCAGTGGTCAGGTTTTTGAAACAACTATCCAAGTCCGAAAATGAATCAAACAGGCCAAGCACTACTAATTATTTTACTAGCTACCCTAGTTTCACTAACCATCGGTTTAGCCATCACTCAACGATCCCTAACCGATGTCGCCACCTCCACCAAGATTGACCAATCCACCCGAGCTTTTTCGGCTGCCGAAGCAGGTATTGAAAAGGCCATCGGTACCAACACCGCTTTCGACTCGTCCGCCGGTGCATCCCCTGTTCCGTTCGTAACAAGCACTGAACTAGGTAACCAATCCAGTGCAGATGTCATCTCGAGTGGTCTTGTCCCGATCTCCTCAGACCTAAATAAAGGCTTAGAGTATCCTGAAATCGATAAGACTGCCTTTGCTCAATTTTGGTTAGCACATCCCGATACCCTTGAACCATTTTATAGCCTCCCCCCTGATAACCGAACCAATTTCGATATACTATTTGGCAATGTAAATCAGGATGCCGATAGCCTGCCAGGTGTAGAAGTGGCCGTGGTTACTAGAACAGCCAGTGGTTCTTATCAAGCCTACCGCACTTACTTAGACTCTTCCAACCGTGGGAATAATAACTTTACCTATTCTGCCGCAAGTTGTAACGGCGCCAAAACAAAACTGACTTACAATCTAAGGTCCGACCAACCTTCAAACAGTATTTTTTATTGCCAATACACCGTCAATATTGTACCGGTTGGCGAAATCCCAATTTTAGTCCGCGTCAGAATTCTCTACGACACATCAAACGTCCCCCAAAAAATCGCCATCGCCCCAATCGGTAATGCAGTATTACCAGCCCAAATTGTCATCTATACTTCAAAAGGCTATTCCGGCCAAACCCAGCGCAAGCTCCATCTATTTGTTCAAAAAAATGTCACTCCATTCTATTTTGATTTCTCGATTTTTTCCAGCGGACCAATTTGTAAAAATGCCAATGCGGCCTGTTAAAAAAATGACTATTATCAGACATTCGAACTCGGGTTTTTCACTAGTGGAAATCCTGTTGGTCGTGCTGATCGTCGGTTTCATCGCCCTCTTACTCGGCAATATCCCCTCATCCTTAAAATTAACCGGCAATAGCAATCATCAATCGCTCGCCAAACAAATTGCCACTGAACAAATGGACAACTTAAGGCTCAAAACTTACGCTAATTTAGCCAATGGCACCACCAATATCTCGGATCCACGCCTGAGTAGCTTACTGGCATCGACTGGGACAATCACCATCGCCGACTGCGCCCCACCGACCTGCCTGAGCAACGAAAAAGCCAAAACAGTCAACGTTTATATCAGCTGGAATGAAGGCAGCAAAAATACTAATATCCAATTTGATACCCTCATCTCAGAAGGAGGACTCAAATGATTCGATGGTTCTTCAGCGAAACAGGCCTATCCTTAGCTGAACTAATCTTGGTCGCTGCTATCTCTAGTATTGTCGGAATCCTATTAATCTCTATTTTTGTCCAAAATAACAGCCTCTTTAATAGCCAACAAGCCAAAACCACCCAGGGTGTCAGTCTAAATGATGCTTTCTCGAAAATAAACGCCGATATCCGATCTGCCACCGCAGTTGTCAGCGCCTACCCGGTGGGAAGTCCTCAATACACCACCGATGCCAATACGCTTGTTCTGTCTCTGCCGGCGACCGATGCCAATGGTAACGCCCTCACCTCGATCTCTGATTACGTGGTCATCGCCAAGGATAGCCAGAACCCGAAGATTTTGCGCGAACACATCTTTCCAGATGCCACTAGCTACCGCGGCAGCTCAAACCGAATCTTAGCTCAGGACCTCGCCCAAATCACTTTCGTCTATTTGGATTCCAATAAAAATCCAATCGCCCCAACCAGCGCCTCAATTATTAATTTCACGATTAACCTTTCGACCACATTCGGAGATAAACAGCAGCAAAGCAGTTCCAGTGGTCAAGTCAGCCTACGAAACAACTAATGAATAAAGTACTTAGTTCTTGGTTCAGAGTTCTTAGTAAATATCAAAATACTACTAACTACGAACTAAAAACTAATAACCAAGGAGGCCAAATGTTTATTCTGGCAATCATTGTCCTAACGCTTGTGGTAGTCACTACCGTCATTATTATCGGTAATGCTCTGACCTACAATCAGAGTTCACGCTATTCTGTTAGCGACGTCCAAGCCATTAATTTGGCCGAGGCCGGAATTGATAAAGCCGTTGCCTCTTTAAATACTACCGCTGGTGTCTATACCGGTGAGGTTGAAACCAACTTCGGATCGGGCTCTTACTCAGTTGCTATCACTTCTATCGATTCTTCCAATAAAATTATCACCGCTACCGGCTATTTGCCTAACAAAACCAAACCAATCGTTAAAAGGGCAATTCAGATCCAAGTGGTCAAGGGTGCCGGTGTCTCCTTTGTTTACGGAGTCCAGGTTGGTGAAGGTGGAATTCAGCTAAATAATAACGCTCGAATCGTTGGCTCGATTTATTCCAACAGTAGTATTAATATGAGTAACAACTCCCAGATCACCGGCGACGCCTATGTTGCCGGCGGGGTTCAACCCGCTGCTGACCAGCAAAGCGATTGTACAGTGCCAAACTGCACCGATTTTATATTTGGCAAAACTGCTAATAGCCAACTTGATGTTGCCCAAGGCTTTAAACCGGTCGCCACGGCTGTCATTAATAAAGTGTCACTAAAGCTTAAAAAAGTCGGTACTCCTCCAGATGCGACTGTCCGGATCTTGGGCGATTCCAGTGGTAAACCAAATAAAAACAACGTTTTAACATCTGGCACCCTGTCGGCCAACTTAGTCACCAATCAATACGGATTTGTTGATGTGACTTTTTCCAGCACCCCTTCCTTGACCGCTGAAACTCCTTACTGGATCCTCATCGATACCTCCGCTAACGTTAATTACTACTGGACCTGGTCGCAGGATACCACCCAAGGTTATACCAGAGGGG
The DNA here is from genome assembly GCA_964640215.1 of uncultured Gammaproteobacteria bacterium. Taxonomy (GTDB): domain Bacteria; phylum Patescibacteriota; class Microgenomatia; order Daviesbacterales; family UBA10151; genus CAZXEW01. The sequence goes on along the minus strand of CAZXEW010000059.1, from coordinate 10,318 downwards.
GCAGTGCCTGGTCGCCTAATTGGCAAGCCAGCAGTCCGGTCTGGACTACCATTGCCGGTGATTTGGGTTTTAAAACCTTTATGGGTGGCGTGGCCACCTTTATCCAGGGATCAAACGGAGCTTCAATTGGTGGTAACGCCTATGCCAATACCATAAATAACATTAATATCACCGGTGGAGCTTATTACCAATTAATCAGTGGTGTCACCGCTGGTAGCTACCATCCTGGCTCAGCTGACCCCACTCCTAAAGTTCTACCCGTTTCTGATGCTAACATTCAGGCTTGGAAAGATCAGGCCTCTGGGATCGGCACTTATACTGGTAATATTAGCAGCTGTCAGGCAACTTTAAACGCGGGCAAATATGTCGGCAACATCAGTTTGACTAATAACTGTATCGCTACCATGACTGACCCGATCTGGATTACCGGAGACCTATCCTTAGACAACGGTGCTCAACTTAAACTAAAATCCACCTACGGTGCCGCCTCTGGCATTATCGTCGTTGATGGAAAAATAACCCTTCACAATAATGGTCAGTTAAAAGGCTCTGGTACCAGCGGCAGTTATCTGTTGGGTTTAAGTAACTTTGATTCGCGGACAAATGGCATCACCGCCATTGATGCCGACAATGGCAGCACTACCAGCATCTTTTATGCCAACAACGGCATCATCTTTCTTCACAATAACGCGTCCTTGCATGAAGTTAGTGGTTGGAAAATAGTCCTGGATAATAATGCAATCGTTACCTATGATTCCGGACTGGCTCAGATGTTTTTCACCTCCGGTCCGTCAGGCAACTTCTCGGTTATCAAAGGCACCTACCAAAACAAGTAACTAGTTGCTAGATACTAGTGGCTAGGTTAATATAAAAGAGGCTTGTTATAGCTTTCTAGCATCTAGATTCTAGACTCTAGCCACTATTACTATGGCTGTCCAAAACGTTCTCGGCATTGATATTGGAACCTCGGCAATTCGTGCCGTAGTTCTATCTCATCGTCACAACCCGCCCAAACTGGTCTCGCTGGGTAAAATTCCAACCCCGCCTCCGGGGATCTCCTCTGATGCTGATCTTGATTTAGAAGCCATCGGCATTAGCCTCAAGTCTTTAGTCGCCGAAATAAAATCCCCCACCCGGGAAGTCGTAGTGGCATTACCGGAATCAAAAATCTTTACCCGAGTCATTTACGATCTGCCTTTCTTAACCAACGATGAACTTGGTCAAGCCATTCGCTTTGCCGCCGAAGAATTCGTGCCGATGCCGATCCAGGATGTCAATTTAAATTATCAAATCCTCTTTCGATCTCCCCAAAAAGGACCTGGTAGCCGAACGGTCGTTTTGGCTGTCGCTTCTCCGAAGATGTTGATTGATAAATACCTAAAAGTCTTGGCCGCCGCCGATTTAAAACCCCTAGCCATCGAGACTGAACTGGTCGCTCTTAGCCGCTCATTAGTCGGCTTCAACACCTATTCACCAACGACCCTGATCATCCAGCTCAACACTCTGACCACGGATTATGCAGTTATCTCTGAAGGGCTGATATTACTGACTCGGTCCATTTCGACCGGTAGCTTAGCTCTGACCAGAGCGATTGCTCAATCTTTTAGCTTTGAGCTAGCCCAAGCCGAAGAGTACAAAAAAGTCTACGGGTTACTCGAAGATCAGCTGGAAGGCAAACTCCATCAAGTCCTTAAGCCAATTACCGACATCATCGTCTCTGAATCTAAACGGGTCATCCAAGCTCACGAAACCCAAAATCCTGATAAACAAATCAAACGAGTCGTCCTATCTGGCGGCGGCTCTCAGCTGCCAGGCCTTGTCATCTACTTTGCCAACGTCTTGGGTCTCGAGGTCCAGGAAGCTGATCCCTGGCAAGCAGTCAATAAAGACCCCTCCATTAAGGCTAAACTGGCCAACGAAGTTTCCAGCTATTCTCTGGCGGTTGGACTGGCCCTCTGGGAAGGCTAGCGGTCTATGACAAAGCTTAGCATCAACTTACTCCCTAAAGAGGTCCTGGCTCAGGAACACTCTAAAAACCGGATCTCCTTAATTAATCAAATTAGCTTTGGTTTCTTAATTATCCTGGTTAGCGTGACGACAACTGTCTTAATGCTGAGACTACTCCAAAACAGAGCTTTATACCAAGATAAAGTCGACCTTGAAAATACGGTTAAAGATGTTGAATCGCTTAAAAAACAGGAAGGGCTCTTAACTAACCTCAAAAAAAGGATCGACTCAATTAACACCTGGTCCAAACAAGAATCAAAGCAGCTATCCTCCTTCACTTTGATGTTGAGTCTAAAACCAGCCAATATTAAAACTAACTTTTTAGGCCTAGATAAATCAGGCAACATCTCCTATTCGGGTGAAAGCTCCTCAGCGGCCGACCTAAAAACGCTCTTCGACAATGTCGTTGATCCTAAATTAACTGAAGGCCGAATCGCCAAAGTAAAAGTCGAAAATTTAAACCGATCCATCACTGATAAATATCGCTTCGATTTAACTTTAACGCTAAAATGATCAACCGCCTGATAGAATTTATTAAGTCTAATAATCTTCCTCAACAGGACCAAAAAAGCCCCAAATATCTCAAATTTGTTTTACCGGTGGTGAGTCTTTTTATTGGGCTAATCTTAACCATCTTTGTGATCATTCCTCAAATTATCAACTATCTCAAAATCCAATCTCAAATTCAGGACACCAGAGGCCGGATTGACTCGCTAATCGTTAAAATCAATCTGCTTAGCTCGATTCCACTGCAAAACTACCAACAGGAACTAACTACAGCATTAGAAGCTTTACCGATCGAAAAAGACTACATTCCAGCCACAACTATCATCCAAACCCTGGCTACCAACACCAGAGTCCAACTGACTAATGTTAACTTCCTGGAAGGATCAGTTGAAGGTTATCAGATTAAGATCGAACTTCTGGGTCCTCAAACTGCCATCAAAGATTTTCTCGATAAAATCAATACATCTCCAAGGATTTTCAAGATCACCGCCCTGGATTTATCGCCGGAAAAAGCCAATTCATTCACGGCTAGCGTCACCATTCTGGCCCCATTCGCTACTCTCCCAAATGAAATAGGAAAAGTTGATGCCCCGGTAAACAGCTTAACACCCGAGGATCAACAGCTGCTCGCTAAGCTGGATCAATCTTTCACCGGATTAACCGGTCCACTAACCCCCGCTACAGTCACCTCAGGCTCGTTTCTCCCAAAATCAGATCCGTTTGAATAACTACCAGAAGTTGAATGCTTACCTCTAACTTTTAGTACCTAGCCTCTCTTCTGCACTAAATCCGGCCGGATCGACTCAGTTTTGGCCAATCTCTGCTCCTGCCGCCACCGACTCACCGCCTGATGATTACCGGATAACAATATCTCAGGGACCTTCAGTCCCCCGAAGTCGTCGGGTCTAGTATACTGTGGATATTCCAGTAGTGAATCCTCAAAACTCTCCTCTGTGGTGGCATTTTCTTTACTCAAAACACCAGGCACCAGCCGGGCTACGCTGTCAATCACGGCCATCGCCGCGATCTCGCCACCTGTCAAGACATAGTCACCGATGGAAATCTCCTCATTGACATACTTATCGATGAATCGCTGATCAACTCCCTCGTAATGTCCAGCCACCAGAATCAGATGATCGATCTTGGCGTAAACCTTAGCTTTAGCCTGATCGTATTTCTGGCCCGAGGCCGACATCATCACTACCTGACCTTTTTTACCTTGCTTGACACTTTTTAAGGCCTTCGCCAAGACGTCTACTCTAAATATCATACCGACCCCTCCGCCGTATGGCTTACCATCAACCACTTGATGAACACCTTGCCCGAATTGTCGAATATCGATCAACTCGAATTCCAGCAATCCCTTCTTCTCTGCCCGACCCAACATACTCAAATTTAACACCTGAGTAAACATATCCGGAAATAAAGTAATAATGGAGAAACGCATAAAACAGGCTTACCGCTTACGGCTTAACGCTTTCCGCTTCATCTGTTTGGCGGTCTGCAGTGAGCGGTGTGCCGTGGGCGCCTTCAGGATCGATCAGTTGTAAGTTTACCCGAACATTTTCAGCCATCGCCCTGACTGCCAGTAGTTTACGGATCGCCTTAATTGTCTGGCCTTTCTTGCCAATGACTATACCCATGTCGACCGGGGAGACTGTTAACTCTAAAATATTAAGACCGTCTTGCTGTTTCTCCTCGACTTTGACACCATCCGGGTCACTAACGATTTGCCGAGCAATATATTCGACCAGATCTCTCATAGCGATTTAGTTTCTTCAGTAGCCTCAATTATTGGCTTTTCGGCCGGCTGATCTTCCGTTACAGATTCCTCCACCGACTTAACTGTTTCTTCGGATTCATTTGCGGATTCGCTCGATTCCTCGCTCACAGATTCTTTTTCAGGTTCTACTGACGACTCCTCTTTCTGAGCCTCTGCTGGCTTCGGTTCGGCCTTAGCTTTTTTGGCCGGTCGGATTGGGTGTTGCACTGCCTTACCAATAATCCTTAGAAAGCCCTCACTCATGACGGCGCCGTTTTTGACCCAAGCATCAATCCGATCCTGTTTGAGCAAGACCTCTTTCGGTGAAGTCAGCGGGTTGTAAGTCCCGAGTAGCTCCAAATATCCACCGGTCCTTTTTTTGCGTTCATCAACAGCTACCACCCGGTAAAATGGCCTGCCTCTTGAACCTATTCGCATCAATCTTATTTTTACTGACATGAATGGCAAGTATAAGCTAAGCTCACTTCAGAGTCAACAAAGGCTCAGGACAACTCTTTTAAAGCCTCCTCAGCTGCTGATTCCTCGGCCAACTGTTTTGAAAAACCCTCGCCTTTGCCGAATAACCTACCATCAATATAGACGCCGACCATAAATTTGCGGGCATGATCCGGCCCTTCCGTTTTTAGAATTCGGTATTGAGGTGACTGCTTAGTTTTAGTCTGGGCGACTTCCTGCAGATAGGATTTGGCATCTTTAGGAGGCCCGCTGCTGATCTCTTCTTTAAACAACGGCAGCAGTGTCTGTTCGATAAACTCTCTGACTGCATCAACTCCGCCGTCCAGAAAGATGGCTCCCAACAGTGCTTCGTAAGTATTAGCCATCAGCTGAGGATTATCTCGTCCTCCCGACACCTCCTCGCCTTTTGACAGCCTCAAAAAATGACCCAAACGCAGCTTTTTAGCAGCCTTCGCTAAAGAAGTCGTCTTGACAATATACGAGCGCAGGTTAGTCAAATCACCCTCATTATCTAAAGGCCGTAGTTTATACAAAATAGTTGAAATAATTAAAGATAAAACAGCATCCCCTAAAAATTCCAACCGTTCATTCGACTCAACCACGTCCCGAACCTCGTTTAAAGTCGAGCGATGGGTAAAAGCTGTTTTATAGATCTGTTTTTTAAGAAGACTCTCGTCAATGGTTATCATTCACTTTTCCTTAAAATTCACTCGAGAGATAAATCTTCGATCAGTAGTACTAAATCATTGACTGTTTTAATCTGTTCGATCTCCTCACTTTTAAAAGCCACCTCAAAACTGGTCGCCAAATCAGTTAATAAATCGGAAATCTCAATTGGCCCGAGTCCCAAATCATCTTTCAAAGATGAATTGACATCAATATCTTGAGGTGTTACCCCCAGATGCTTGGCGATCATATTTATAATCTCTGCTTGGGTGACCATATCGTAGTGCTTTTAATTATTATCGACTTGACTGATGTTTGCAAGACTAGAAAAGATTAGCTGATTTTTGGGAGAGCCTCTTTGGCAATAATTTTTCCTAAGACCCCATTTACAAACGATGGTGATGAATTCGAACCGAACTCTTTGGCTAGTTCCACTGCCTCATCAATGACTACTTTCTCCGGTGTTTGACCCGACTCTAGCTCGTAAATGGCCTGACGCAAAATCGCTAAATCGATTTTGTTTATTTTGGGGATTGGCCAGGTTGGTGCACACTCTGCAATCTGTTTGTCAAGCCCAGACACTTTACCAGTAATTTGTTCGGTCTCAGGGTGTTCAAATGGCCTCTGATGATTAAAGTCCCAGGCAAATAACTCCTGCATGACCCGGGTTCTTTTAATATGCCGCGGGTCAGTGGAAGTTTTCATAGGCGGGAAGAATTATTTAAGCTCGAGTGACTTTTACCTCAGGCTTAGCCGAGGCTGTTTGCTTGCCACCGTAGAAACCGCAGTTTCGACAGGCCATATGAGCTAGGGTTTTTTGACCGCAATGAGGACAATCAAATAAATTGATCGCGCTTAGGCTAATCGAGGCTCGTCTGGTCCGTTTAGCCGCTTTAGAATGTCGTTTCTTTGGTTCGTGAGGCATGCTTGGTATGTAGTAAATGGTAATAGGTAAATGGTTTGTTATGCTTACCACCTACGACTTACGATTTACCATTAACTAATCTGGCGCGGTGTTACCCGCCAGACTGGCCAATTTTGCCTTAATTTGCGGGTATTTGTCAAGTAAAGGGTCGCTCGCCAGCAAAATCTGTGCCTGATTTCGGGTTTGCTCGACCAATTTCAGATCACTCAATGAAGCAATTTTAAGATTAAAGCGACCAGACTGACGTGTTCCGAAGACCTCACCTGATCCCCGGATTTTTAGATCCAGCTCAGCCAGCTCCAACCCGTTGTCAATCCGCTCCAGGCTTTTCAACCGTCTAACCACCTCAGACTGCTCAGACTCAGCAAATAAAAAACAAAAAGACTCTTTTGTTCCTCGCCCAACCCGCCCCCTAAACTGATGCAACTGGGCCAAGCCAAACCGCTCAGCCCCCTCCACCATCATAATCGTCGCGTTCGAGACATCAACCCCCACTTCGACTACCGACGTCGATACCAAAATATCAACCCCTTTATCCCTAAAAGTATTAATCGCAGCCTCTTTGTCCTGACCCTTCAACCGCCCATGAAGCAGCCCGAGTTTCAGCTTTGGAAAAATCTTTTTTTGCAAAAAAGCGTGCTCAACAATGGCGGCCTTGGCACTTTTAAGCGTCTCCGACTCCTCAATCAAAGGGGTAATAATGTAGGCCTGGTCTCCCTCCTTAATCTTTTTTTGAATAAATTCGTAGGCAGCTTGGCGTTTTTTAGCTGGTACAAAAAATGTCTTAATCTTTGGCCGTCCCACGGGTAACTCATCAATCACAGATATATCCAAGTCGCCATACATAGTCAAGGCCACTGTCCGCGGAATAGGAGTAGCAGTCATCGTTAAAAAATGCGGAATCTTAGCTAGTGAGCGCAAAATAGCCCGCTGCTCGACCCCAAACCTTTGTTGCTCATCAATCACAATCAAACCAACATCCTTTGTTTGGAAATTTTTTGACACCAGTGCATGAGTCCCGATAATCACGTCCGGTTGCAATCTGCTCACCGCTAACCGCTCACCGCCTTTTTCTTTGTTGGCTGTCTGCTGTAAGCTGTCAGCGGAAAGCACTGTTTTCTTCCGACCTGTATATAACCCGACTTTCAGACCAAACGGTTCGAGTAAATGAGTCAAAGTACTATAATGTTGCAAAGCCAAAATCTCCGTCGGCGCCATGATCAATGTTCGCAATTTATTCAGCGCCACGATATAAGCAATCACCGCCGCCACGACTGTTTTGCCGGAGCCTACTTCACCCTGGATCAGCCGGTTCATCGGCCGATCCTTTTTCAAATCATCCGATATCTGATCGATCACTCTCAGCTGCGCCTTAGTCAGCTTAAACGGCAATTTTTCAATAAATTTGGCGATCGACGATTGATTTATCTTCAGCGGATCAACCAACTCTTTTTGGTTCCACTCTTGGCGGGTTTTTTGGGTGGCTAAATGAATAAAAAACAACTCATCAAAAGCTAATCTCTGGCGAGCCTGATTTAACTTATCCCAATCTGTCGGAAAATGGACTTGCTCAATTGCCTCAGCTAATTTTGGCATATCTGCCCGCAGTTGATCAGGCAAAGTCTCCTCCAACTCGTCTCGCACCCGTGGCAATACCTCCGCCACCTTCGCCCGAAGCCATTTCGAGGTCAACCCAAACGTCTCCGGATAAACCGCCACCAGCCTGCCCGTATGCAAACCGCTAACCGCTAACCGCTCACTGCTCTCTAAATCCGTAATTTGACTGGCTGTTTGCTGTAAGCTGTCTGCTGTAAGCTGAATTTTCTCCCACTTCGGCATCACCAGTGACATCCTCGACCCATTCTTAGTAATTTTTCCAGCTACTTGCAGGCTCTCCCCGACATGGATATTTTTCGGCAGCCACGATTGATTAAACCAAACCAGCTCGATCGAATTAGTGCCATCATTTAGAATCGCCTGAGTCAAAACTTTACCGGTTCGGGTATAAACATTCTTGATCGACCAAACTTGTCCTTTGACGGTGACACTTTCCCCAATTTGAGCCTCAGCAATACTTGAAGTGTTAGAAAAATCTTCGTAGCGAAAGGGAAAATGATTGATTAAATCTTCGACTGTCCGAAGTTCGAGTTTTTCTAAAGATTGTCTGATCCTCGAACCCACACCGGCAAGAGCGCTCAATTTAGTTTGTAATTCCATCCTGCGATTATACGTCACCGCCAGCCCGTTTCGAAATCTGAAGTTTTACCTGACAAACAGCGGCAGAAATTGTCCCAATATTAGGCCGAGCCCTCCAATCACCGACAGCGTCACCCAAAACCAGCGGTACTTCTGCATAAACCCTTGCATATAATTATTCTACGCCATTCTGAAACAAAGCGGAAGAAGAGACGAGAAACGATGGCTCACTGTGGCTTCCTGAGACGTAGTCGCAAGCTTTGCTTACAGGACGAGTAGCATCATTCTGCCCGCGTCAGACGCGGCGCGTCCAGAATCACTGTTGTCAACATAACAATGTCATTCCCGCGAAAGCGGGAATCCATGCCCCTTGTCATCCCGAAGCGTCCTAGCGAGGGATCTCTAGACTAGATGTGTTAAAATACGCTTATGGAAAAAGAACCGCAACCAACATTTCTAGGAATCAATATGCCCCGAAGTAAGTTCTTGAGAACAATGGTCAAAGTCGGCTTTGTAGTTGGAGCTACGAGCTTTATTTTAGCCGCAATCTAACCTTTCTTAACAGTCAATCTCTCAATCTCCTCCAACGCCGCCTTCCTCTTCGGATCCTCAAAATACTTCCTAGCAGGCTCCAATTTTTTGATCAGCCACTCAGCCACTGCTCTCTTCAAATCCTGTGGATGTAACTTCCTTGCAATATAATCGCGTTCTAAATCCTCATAAGCCGAATACTCTACATCTCCCCCAAAACGCTCCTCCCGCTTCACGACTAGGGTTGAACCCTGTGGCCTATAGAAAATTAGATGCTTGACCCAATCCAAAATTGGATTAAATTCGACCTGTCCTTCTGGGGCATAAGCATTATTGACCTTCTTTTCTATATCTTCAGGTGAATCTGTAATAAATACAGCTGTATCTGGTTTAGATTTACTCATTTTTAGGGCAATTATCAATGAGGCTTTCTCTTCGTATAAAAGGTTATTAACATTCGCCGCTTTTTTAGCTAATTCCGGGTCGTCATTATCCCCTAAAGGTTTTAACCCCATGATTAAATGATGGTGAATAGCGATCGGTTTATCGACTCCCAGGTTCTTTGCAACATCTCTAGCCACAATATGCACATTTCGTTGGTCTGTTCCGGCATGGGCGATATTAATTTCCATCTGAAAAATATCAGCTGCCTGCATCGCCGGGTAAAAAAGAGTCGCAGTACTTGAACTATCTCCAGCAGTTCTACCCATAATATCAGTTGATCGCATCATTCTTGAGATAGTAGTCGCCCTTGCCACCTTAACAACTTTTCCCCAAAATTCCGGTTGCGTAGTATAAAGTTCACTACCTTGCTTAAAAACTAATGCTTCAGGATCGCCTCCAACGCAAAGATAGGCTGCTCTCATGGCCTCTGCAAAGTACTCCCGGGCCATCCTCTGGGCCGTCTCCAATGTCCCATCCAATTTGTTATTAATCCATCCGTGCCAATCAGCCAACCAGATTATAGTTTCGGCCCCGGCCTCATGGATCTCCTTGACCTTTTGCATTACAGCCAACCCCTGACCTAAATGCACTTTCCCTGAAATCTCAAACCCAATGTAATGCCGTAGCGGCGTCCCCGATTCGATCAACTTCTTCAACTCCTCCTCCGTCAATACTTCCTCGAGATTACGGGTGATTAATTTAAGCTTTTCTTCCGTACCCATGGGGGAATTATAGCAAAGGCAGACCTTTGATAAAAGACTTGTTTTTTGCCACCACTTTCGGGTTTAATTAGTCAAGATATG